>JBAXND010000047.1 GCA_037133915.1 Bacteroidota bacterium | reverse complement strand
ATGAAACATGCCTCACTACACCAACGGCGACAACTAACGATATCACGATGACTGTAGGGATTGTCAGTATTAGCAATCAACCGGCTGATGCATCAATATTACAGTCCAATCCTGTTGTGTTTTCAGTTTCAGCCAATGGCAGCGGAACACTTGGCTATCAGTGGCAGTTGAGTACTGATGGCGGCGCAACATTTGCAAACCAGAACGACGGTGGCGTTTATGTTGGTATGAACACAGCGACCATGAATATTGCTTGGGCATTACTCCCGATGAGTGGTTATAAATACCGTGCTGTGGTGACAAATAATATTTGTACTGAAATTTCCGATGCAGCAAAACTAATTGTCCTTAATACTCCGGGTGGTTCAAACGTCCCGGCGATTATGCCTGATAACAACATACTGTGTGCCGGTGGAAATGCGGGCTTCAGCATTGTACCTTCAACATACAGCATAATAAAATACCAGTGGCAGCACAGTACCAACAATGGCGCGACCTGGGTAAACCAATACGATGGTAGTATTTATGGTGGTATGACGAGTGGTACCATGAGTATTACCGGTGCAACTGCGGGGATGAACAACTATAAATATCGCTGTACCATATACTATGATGCAACAAACAGCAAGAACTCCTCAGTTGGGACACTCACAGTAAAGACTGTTCCTGTATTCAATTCCCAACCATCGCCCGTTACCGCATGCATCGGAGCAAATGCAACCTTTGCAGTAAATTCCCCGGGTAACGGTTCACTTAGTTATCAGTGGCAGGTGAGCAGCAATACGGGTGCATCATGGTCAACACCAAGCGGTTCGCCATACGGCAATATTAATACACCAACTATGAGTATTGCGGGGGTAAGCATGGGATTAAATTCTTACCGGTATCGTTGTGAGGCCGGTAATATGTGCGGTACAGTTTTGAGCAATCCGGCTATTTTAACAATTGACCAACCAATCACAGCAGTAGCCGCAAGTAACAGCCCTGTTTGTGAAGGTGGTACGTTGAATCTGGCAAGCAGTACCGCTGCTGCAAGCTATAGCTGGACAGGACCAAATGATTACGTATCTGCTTCGCAAAATCCTGTAATTGCTAATGTAGCTTCGGGCAGCGCCGGAACATATTCTGTTGTAGTAACTTCAGCAGCAGGCTGTCAGAATGCACCGGCAATGGTTACGGTTACTGTAAACATGAAGCCGTCAATTACCGCGCAACCATTACCTGACGTTGCGATGCTTAACAATAAAGCGGCATATACAGTCGGCGCTAGCTCCAATAGTACAAGCTATCAATGGCAAACAAGTACTGATGGCGGAACCAGCTGGGCTAATACCGAAGGTCTGGAATATTCGGGAGTTACGACTGCTGCTTTGAATTTGGATTTGAATAGTCCGATGATTAACAGTCTGTCAGGAAATAAATATCTGTGTATTGTTGGTAATATGTGTGGAATAACGTTGTCCAATCCGGTTGAGTTCAAACTCGGAAGTTTGTCGGGAACCATTAATTATCAATATAAAGTAAACGGCGTGGGCGCTGTTATTCCTTATTCAATTTATTCGGCGACATCAGGAAAAGGAACTACGGTGTACTTATATAATCAGAATGACCTGGTTCCACTCTACTCAGCAGAATTGCAGGCTAGCGGGATGTATACATTCCCGGCCGTGAAGCCCGGAACATATGGGGTTGGTGTTAAGACCGGTCGGTTGTGGTGTCTGGGTGCAACTTTGAGTAATGCTTATGTAAATGCAAGTGATGCCGCTGAAGTAAGTAACGGCAATTTGACCGGTATTTATAAATACGCTTCTTGTACACAAACACCGGGTGTGCAGAATCCCGTAGCTGATGCAAATGCTATAACGGTTCGTTTTCATGCACCAATGACCCCCAGTATATTCCCTACAGGTGACTGGCTATTTGCAGCAGATATGCCTACTTCTGATGAATGGATTAACTACTATGCGGCAGGAACAGGTCAGTATGCATCTGTATATACACGTAATTCTTCCTTTACCTGCGTAATGAGAACTGACAATGAAACGCTCAACATCGGCGCGCTGCAGGTAGGCGATGTAAATGGAAACAGACCCCCGACCGAACTCAGGAGTTCATTTATACCCGATTATCTTGGTAACATGATTACCGTTCCCGGACAGGTAATTGAGGTTCCGGTGAGATTGAATCGCGATGCTATAATATCGGCCGTTTCGCTCGTATTAGACGGTCCTGGCAGGTATGCAAAAATAGAAGATATAGTTATGCCGAATATCAAAAATGGCGGCAGGGATGGTTTGACCTGGACCTTGGTTGATGGTGTAGTTTATCTTACCTGGATTGGCTCTGAGCCCATGGAAGTGACTACTGATGATGTATTCATGGTCATTAAACTTAGGGTATCTGAACGTTTTGCAGAAGGTGATGAATTTTCGGCGACAGGCAAAATCAATTTTATGGAATTTAGTAATGAATATGGTGAAGTAATGCGCGGGTTCTCTCTTTCAATGCCGCTTATCAATTACGGTGTTGATGATTTCAACCTTTCGCTGGGGAATAGTATTCCAAACCCGGTGACAACCACCTCGCGTATTCCGTATTATCTGCCTGCCGAAGGCAAGGTGCAACTGGCGGTATACAACATCATTGGTGAGTGTATTGCAACTCTGGTAAACGAAGCGCAGAATACAGGATACCACGAAGCCACCTTTGATGCCACCGGTCTCGCTCCCGGAATATATACATACAGACTGGGCTTTACCACCGATTCAAAAACCAGATTTATTAATAAAAAATTAGTTGTTTCATACTAATTTTTTGTGACACGAAAGCCAAAGGAAATCCATTCTGCTGGCATTTATAAAAGGAGGCTGTTCCGGAAACGGAGCAGCCTCCTTTTTAATATTCTTTCTCATACTAATGTTACTTTTATTAATTTCACCACGATAATTTTTGGCCAATGAAAATCAGACCGTTTATTGCTTCATACCCGACGCATCTAAAACTAGTTGCACTGCTGCTTATAATTTTCGTTTGCATGCTTTTTACGAGCATTCTCGCATACGTAGTAGGTACGCTTGTTTTTGGTTCAAATGTGATGTTGCAGATGTCTGATCCGGCAAATTATGCACAGCCGGTTGTATTGCGCGCGCTCAAAATTTTCCAATTATTAAGCCAGATGGGTGTTTTTATTTTACCTGTTGTGATATTTGCGTTGTTCGCGTCTGATAAACCGTTAGCGTATCTGAATCTGAATTCGAAAAGTAAAATTTTACTGTTTTTATTATCCGTACTTGCCATTCTTCCGGCGCTTCCATTAATAAACTGGTTAGCCGAGGTCAATTCACACATGCATTTGCCTGCTGCATTGAACGGAATTGAGGAGTGGATGAAGAAATCGGAGACAGAAGCAGCCGGGCTGACCAATTCATTTTTGCTCTCAAACACCTGGCCCGGATTTCTTGTGAATATTTTAATGATGGCAATAATTCCGGCTCTGGGCGAAGAACTATTATTCCGTGGTTTGCTTATCAGGCTTTTTCGCGATTGGACTAAAGACATTCATGTTGCGATTTTTATTTCTGCGTTTATTTTCTCTGCCATCCACATGCAGTTCTACGGATTCTTTGCAAGGCTTATGATGGGCGTGATGTTTGGCTACCTTTTATACTGGACGGGTTCAATCTGGGTGCCTGTACTGGTTCATTTTATTAATAATGCAATTATCGTGAGTTGCGGATTTGCTACTGCCCGGGGTTATACACAGTTGAATCCAGATACCTTCGGGAGCACCGATAACATTGCAGTTTTAATTGGCTGCGCTCTTATATTTACACTTATGTTTGCCACTATTTTTCGCATGAGGCAAAAAAGCGTACCGTTTTCTACCGAAGGGGAATCCGGAGAAAAAGAATAATCGTCGGAAAGCGGCTAGTATGCCAGCGTCCCATCCATATTTCGCCACGAAGTGCCGTCGAAATACACAGGTTTGTGTGTTGTTTTATTATAAACCATTAAACCTTCATTCGGGTTAACAATGGCATTCATCTGCACCGTGGTTAGTCTCGGCATCAGAAAACCCTGCTTGGTAGATGAGAGTTCCAGTTTGGCACAGGTAGCCGGTGTTACCGTTCCAAACCCGACATTGCCCGAATCTGCAACAAAGGCGTAATTTAAAGTACCGCCTTCAACATGGATATACTGTCCTCTTACTGTTCCGGATGAACGTATATCTATATGCATGCCGGTTGCATTGGCGTAAGTATTATTTACTATGATGCCATAAGCGCCTGCAGGTGGTGCTGTGGAACTACCAAATATGAAATGCCCTGCGGCGCCAAATCCACCGGGATAGGGAGTACCTGCAACTGTATAGACTCCAACAGAACCTGAAAATCCATTATTGACGTTTGCAAGCGAAACGTACAGCCCGTTTGAGTTTGAGAATCCTGCGACTTCATTAATGGTTGGTCCGACATTGTGCAGCCTTACTCCACTGGCGAGAACCAGATCGTTGTTTGTAACAGCTAACCGCATTCTCTCAATCCCGGACGTTTTAAACACAAGATCTTTTGCATCCGTGTTCCCTATAAAATTTGTACCCGGCGTAGTTCCGCTATTACCAAGTAATGCCCAGCCGGTCGAAGCCCCTGTTGGCCCTGTAACGCCTGTTAATCCAGTGGGTCCTGTAGGTCCAAGCAAACCTATTCCTGTTGGGCCTGTTAATCCTGTTGGGCCCTGAATACCATCGTTTCCTTGTAATCCGGTTGGTCCTGTCGGTCCCTGAATACCGTCGTTTCCCTGTAATCCGGTTGGTCCGGTGGGTCCCTGAATACCGTCGTTTCCCTGCAATCCGGTTGGTCCTGTCGGCCCCTGAATACCGTCGTTTCCTTGCAATCCTGTTGGTCCGGTGGGTCCTCCGGTTCCGGAACTTTCGGCATAGAGTGCATAAGGAACACTCAGAAGCTGCGTTGTTCCAATATTCAGATAATTGGCAGAACCGTTTGTGTCCATTTCCACTTTCAGAAAATGGCTCGCATTAGCCCAGTTAATCTGGTTAAAATATCCTGAAAGGCTGCTGCCTTTTCCAATGTTCAGATTGAACAGTCCGAACTGATTGGTAGATGTATTATGAATTTCGCTATAAATATTAGTACCATTCACGCTGTCGCGGATTATTGAAATCCTCAGACTTATTGAATGGTTGGAAAGAACAATACCATTGCCATTACGGGCAACGGCCTGATAATTGAATGCCTGTGGAGCCTGTGCAAAGGATTCCAATGCCAGGCAAATTGCGAAGATGTAAAAGACTACCTTTTTCATGGGAATACTGTTAAGTAAACGTGAATTTATAATTCTAAAAATAATGAATTAGTTATCATTTTGCAAATATTTTAATAACATTTTTCAGAGGCGTAGTGAAAAGGTACTTCATTGATTGTTTATTAACCCGCTTATGTCAATAAATCAGGTTGGCATAATCAATAGCTGTGATATTCTGGTGCTATATTTGCGATGCTTCAGAAAAACTATATCATGGCGACTAAAAAAATCAAAGCTAAGGACAAAAAAATATTTGTTCTTGACACCTCGGTAATTATTTATAATCACAATGCCATTCGCAGTTTTGAGGGTCATGATGTGGCTATTCCCATTACGGTGCTTGAAGAACTTGATAATTTTAAAAAAGGAAATGATATCAAGAATTTTGAAGCCCGGGAATTTATCCGCATCATGGACACACTTTCGGCAAATTATACGCTGCAGGACTGGATTCCGCTTGATATTAATGAAGGCGGACATTTTAAAGTTGTATTGCACGAAAGGGGCGAAGTGGATGCGCGAAAAATATTCGGTGAGGATAAACCCGACCACCGAATATTAAATGCTGCGCTGACGCTTGCCAAAGAGTATCCCGACCGTAAAGTTGTTCTTGTTTCCAAAGATATCAACCTTCGGTTAAAGGCGAAATCACTGAACATCACAGCTGAAGATTTTGCCACGGGCAAAATCAAAGACATTGAATCATTATACACCGGAAATACCCTGATAGAAGGTCTTCACAGCGATGTGATTGAGATGATTTATCAGGATGGATATTGTCTTCCGTCAGATATTGGTATTACAGACCCGATACCCAATCATTATTTTATTCTTCGCAATACAAAAACATCGGCGCTCACATTTTTCAATCCATTGAGCGGTCACATTGAGCGCATCGAAAAACGTTCTGCATTCAGAATAAATCCGCGCAATGCGGAACAGGTTTTTGCGCTTCATGCCATCATGAATCCGAATGTAAAACTAGTGACACTGCAGGGCATAGCAGGAACGGGCAAAACATTGCTGGCGCTGGCCGGTGCGCTTGAACAGAAGCGGTTATACAAGCAAATTTATTTGGCAAGACCCATCGTTCCGCTATCAAATAAAGATATTGGATTTCTACCCGGAGATGTGAAATCAAAGGTGAATCCTTATATGGAACCTCTGTTCGACAATCTTAAAATGATACAGAATCAGTTTGATGAAAAAGATAAGGAATACAAAAATATTACTGAATCGCTTGAAAAGGAAAAGCTGGTAATTACACCGTTGGCTTATATCCGCGGACGGAGTCTTTCAAATATTTTCTTTATTGTTGATGAAGCGCAGAATCTTACGCCGCATGAGGTAAAAACGATTATTACTCGTGCCGGAGAAAACACCAAAATTCTGTTTACAGGAGATATTTATCAAATAGATACTCCTTATCTGGATGCCGAAAGCAATGGGCTTTCAGTACTCATTGATAAAATTAAAAATCATCCGATTTATGCTCATATACGCCTCGAAAAAGGCGAACGGTCTGAACTTGCAAATTTGGCAGGCGAGCTAATGTAATCAGGTAAACTGACTTCAGCTTTTCGGCTTCGCTTCTTCAAAAAGTACAGTCAGTAATGTCTGTCCGACAGCCTTGAGCGTTTTTCTATCAATGAAATCTATCTTGTCATTGATGGTATGCCAGTTGGTATAAAATCCGCTTCGCGTGGTATTATCATACTGAATAATATCAATCGTCGGAATCATGATATACTTGTTAATGTAGTAATGATCGTCGTTAATCGGATTCGATTTTTCGGAGCTGAAGTATTTGGAATAACCGCTGCGGGTAGCGGCATCCCAGACTTTGTTAAGTACATCGGGTGCATACTGCTCTGAAAATCCTTCGCGGGCGAAAACAGCATCCGATGCACCTACCATATCGAGTAAAATACCAAAGTGGGCTTTGTAATTTTGAACATGAGGATTTTTTGCCCAGTATTGAGCGCCAAGCCCCCAGTTTTCGGCACCATATTCTGATTTAACATCCTGAGGTTCTCCGTAATCTTCCACATCAAGAAAAATGATATCAATTCCAATGTCGGGTTTATTGATGCTCAGGATGCGGGCAATTTCGAGCAATACGCCAACACCGCTGGCTCCATCGTTGGCACCATCAATAGGCGTACGATGTTTTGTACTGTCTTTGTCCTGATCGGCATAGGGACGCGAATCCCAGTGTGAGCAGAGCAAAATACGGCTTTGCGAGGCTTTGTTGTATTGGCCGATAATATTTTTCCCGTTCAGGGTTTTTCCATTATAGGCCCGTACTGAAGCTTTTTGAATGATGACATCCTGCCCGTACATCTTTAATTTTTGTTCAAGGTAAAGTGCGCATTTTTCGTGCGCAGCCGATCCCGGGACTCTTGGTCCGAATGCGACCTGGCGACTGACGAAAGTATAAGCGCTGTCGGGATTGAAGGCGGGTACATTTACCTTAATTCCTGTTGAAGGCTCCGTTATTACTGGCTTATTATTTTTCCCGCCACCGCAAGAAAAAAGCAGTAACGATGAAAGCAGGCAGCACATGGTAAACACCTTTTGTTTCATATAAGCAGGTTTCTTTCGGATTATTTTCGATAGAGTAAAAGCGGTTATTAAAATTTTAAGCTGACACCTGCATTGGGCATTATGGGCAACTGGTCAACGCGGGTATAGGTTATACGGTCGAAATAGAAAATATTGTCCCGGTTATATGCGTTGGTCACTCCAATATTGGCTTCAAGGGTGGAATTAGGGCCAAGCTCAAATCGCTTCTTCAGCGTAATGTCGAGACGATGATAATAGGGCAGTCTTCCCTGGTTCTGCTCAGCATAAATGATTCCGACGCTTCCGTTATCGGTTGTGTAATTTGAGTTGATTCCGTTTGAGAAATCGAGCAACTCATAAAATCCCTGAGTTTTGGTAAAGGGAAATCCGCTGCCAAGGTTCCAGCGGAGGTTAATGTCCCAGTCAAGGTTTCTGCCAAATGTATATGCACCAACAATGTTCACGTTATGCCTGCGGTCGTAATGCGGGACGTAGCTGGTGATACCATCAAAGCGGTGTATAAAGCCATAGGAATAGACTGCCCAAAGATAAAATTGATGATAATCCCATTTGAGTGAAACATCTATACCTTCGGCATCACCGGTTTCGATGATAAAATCTTTTTTCAGATAATCGGGTTTGCTTGAATAATCGCCGTTATCATCAAATATTTTATTATGATTGAGATTTGTGAGCTGATTAAATTTCTTATAATATCCTTCTAAATTCATCGTAAGGTTTTTCATCAGGTCGAATTCAAAACCCAGTATTAAATGCGTTGCTTTTTGGAGTTTATGGGTTACGTCTTTGCCATCGAATTTATCCTGAAGATTGTCGGGGCCTGAAAGAAAACCATAGAAAAGGTTCACCACATCGCGGTCGGAGCTAGCGCTGATTAGATTTTGTGAATACAATCCGCCGGCAAATTTTATCCTGAACCATTTTGTTGCATTAAATTTAAGCGAAAGACGTGGCTCAGGCGAGAAATTAGACAAAGAGGCGTATTCATGTGCTCTGAAACTCGGTTCAAAGATGAACTTCCCTTTTACCCATTTATACTTGATAAAACCGGCAAATTCAGTGGTAGATTCAGCCTGTGTTATAAGTCGGTTTGCTGTATTATAGAAATTAAAATCTGTTTTAAATCCCAGCAATTCCACCCCATATATCAATGTGTTTTTTCCGGAAAAATATGTGAAATTTAATCCCAGATTAAATCCGTTTACCGCACTCGAACGCGGCAGTGCTGTCGCGTCTGTAAGTGTCATTTTGTAAGATGAGTAAGCAATTGTGCCATCAACCAGCATCGATGATTTGGCCGGAATGACTACAAAATTGGCACCTCCACCATACGACACCCATTTGAAATCAGAAACAGAACGGTAGCGCACACGGTCGTCAAAACGAAATCCAAACAGGTTGACTTTGCTGCCGTTAGCCGCATTCAAAGAAACTTTTCCGTAAAGGTCGGTGTAATCAAACGGCAATCCTGCGGTATCAATATATTGATAGAGATATTTTGAGGTTTCTTTTAAGTATGAATTCTTTGCAGAGATGATGTACGATGCACTCCCTTTTGAATCATCCGTTTGTTTTGAAAAAGGCCCTTCCACCAGTAATTTTGCACCAAACGTATTTAAATCAACCTTGCCGGCAAATCGTTTTTTATTGCCATCACGTGTAGTTATGTCCATAACGGATGAAATACGCCCGCCGTACTCGGCGCCGAAACCTCCGGTATAGACATCGGCAGTGCGTAAAATATCGGTATCGAATACTGAAAAAAGCCCAATAGAATGAAAGGGATTATAGATTATCATACCATCAAGCAGTACCATATTCTGAATCGGAGAGCCACCACGGATGTATAATTGCCCTCCCTGGTCTCCCGTAAAAATTACACCGGGCATTACCTGTAAGTATTGTGCTAAGTCTGCTGTACCACCAATGGTAGGAATCTGGCTGATTTTTTTTGGTGTAACCGTTATTACGGATGTTTTGGTTTCTGTTTTTGCTTCCTGATTTTCGGCATTCACATTTACACCGACAATTTCTATGGATGCTTTGTCCAGAAAAAGCTTTTGCTGAAGAATTTGACCTTTGGCTATGCTGATATCCATTTTAAGCGTGTCGTACCCTATAAAGGTGACCATCAGGGTATAGTTGCCTGCAGGAACCTGTGTAATTGCAAAGTATCCGTTTACATCGGTTGTCGCGCCAAGCGTGGTTTTTGCCAGATAAACACTGGTGAAAATAACCGGTTCGCCGGTGGTTTTTTCGTAAACAAATCCTTTAACAATGCCTTGTTGAGCAGATGTGTGGCTGGTAAAACAAATCAGGCAAATAAGTATCGTGAGTAAAAAATAGTTCGATCGGCGCATTATTTATTAGATAAACTGGTTTAAATGAATTTGCTGTAAAATTATTAATAAACTGATAATATCGGGAAGTTATTGTATGAAAAGTTTTTTTCTCATAAATCCTTGTTAACAGTATTGTTCAAATAATAATTTTCATGCCGTCACTGACGTTATCTATAAAAAGTAAATTTGCCGTCAACAAATAGAAAAGATGAAAAAAGTACTTTTGGTTTTTATACTTGTGGCATCTAGTGTTATTGCCCTTGCACAGCAGTCGGAACAGTTCTCTACCAATTATCGTATGGGGCGGTGTAATACAAAGATGTTTTGTCCGCGTAACGCTATTTTTCATGAAACGAACTGGGACTTTTCGCGTCTGGGAATAAATTCCATTAAATGGGACCACATCCTGAAATGCGGCGATCGCTCTATGGTGAGTTTCTGTCTTGGCATTAACTACTTTACTTTTCCCAAGGTTTATGGCGCCGGAGTTCCGCTGGAATTGAATCTGCTGATTGGTCGTTCCGCTTTATTATTTGAAATGGGGCTCGGAATAAACTATTTGTATTTCTATAAAAACTATGAGAACGGAGTCCGTTACACCGACAATGTGCATTGGGGCGCAATAACGGGTCGTTTGGGATTTCGGTATGAGGCCGAAAAAAGTTTGTTTTTGCGTGCAGGCTTCACACCCATGTATGCCGTTGTTGGCAATAACGATGTGCCTTATTTTGGCGGAAAGCCCATGTTCTGGATGGCAGGTTTGGGTATAGGCTATACCTTCAGGTCAAAATAAACGCTGCTAAATGCAGTATTAGTGAAGAATTTTATAAACCAGTTCTTTCATCAGGTCGCCATCACTTGTAGTTCCCGTGTCAACGCCTTTTGATTTAATATCATATTCACGCATCAGCGAAATTATTTTCACCAATTTCCCCATGGAATAATTCTTTGCTGCCGATACATAATCGTCCACAAAAAATACACTTACGCCTAATTCTGATGCAACTGAATTTTTTGATTTATCCGTAAGCTGGTGGTACATGATTAGTTTATTGAAAAAGCCAAAGAGTGTGGGAACCACTTTTACCAATGGATTTTCTTTTTCATTTTTTGCAAAATGGCGGATTATAAGATTCGCTTTATAAACATCTTTTTTTCCTAATGCTTTTGTGAGTTCAAAAATATTGAAATCTTTACTGATACCTATATTTTGCTCAATGTGGTCGGGAAGTATTTCAGTTCCTTGCGGAAGGGTAATAATAAGTTTGCTTAATTCGTTCACAACCTTCGACAGGTCGGTGCCAACTGATTCTGCGAGCAGATAAGCGGCCGGTGGAGAAATTTTATAGTTGCGGTCTCTGAGGTAATTTACAATCCAGGGTTGCACCTGATTGTCATAGATGCGTTTTGATTCAAACAAAACGGCCGTTTTATCAATAGTCTTTGAGAATGATTTGCGCTTGTCGAGGGTTTCATATTTATAACAAAACACCAGAATTGTTGATGGTAGTGGATTTGCAATGTACGGCGCCAGATTTTCAATGGTCTTCTTCAAATCCTGCGCTTCTTTTACAATGACCAATTTGTAATTAGCCATCATCGGAAAGCCTTTTGCATGGCTGATTACGGTTTGCATGTCAACATCTCTTCCGTAAAGAATGGTCTGATTGAAATCTTTTTCGGATTCATCCAGTACATGCGCCTCCATATAGTCGCTTATGGCATCAATGTAATAAGGTTCTTCGCCCGTAAGCATATAAACAGGATAGTAAATCTTGTTTTTGAGGTCACTTAAAATTTCATCGTAACTTTTCATTCGTGGATGTTATCAATCATCAAAACGGAGATGTTTTACTGTGAGTCCGTTATTCATAAGGAGGTTCAGTGAATCAATGCCAATTTGTAAATGTTCTTCGGCAAAGCGTGCAGTCACTTTTTTATCACTCTCTTCTGTTTTAATGCCGGTTGAAATCATGGGCTGGTCAGAAACAAGCAGCAAGGCACCGCATGGAATGTGATTGGCAAAACCGGTGGTGAAAATCGTCGCCGTTTCCATATCAATGGCCATTGCACGAACTTTACGCAGATAATTCTTGAATTCTTCATCATGCTCCCATACCCTGCGATTAGTGGTATAAACAGTTCCTGTCCAGTAATCGCGGTTGGCTTCGCGAATACTGGTGGAAACGGATTTTTGAAGGCTGAAAGCAGGCAATGCCGGCACTTCGGCAGGAAAGTAATCGTTTGAAGTTCCTTCGCCACGAATAGCGGCAATCGGTAAAATTAAATCACCCAATTCGTTCTTGGGTTTCAATCCGCCGCATTTACCCAGAAAAAGACAGGCTTTCGGTTTTACCGCACTCAGCAAATCCATTACAGTGGCCGCATTGGCGCTTCCCATGCCGAAATTCACAATCGTGATTCCGCTGGCAGTAGCGCTGGGCATTGGTTTGTCAAGCCCCATAATGGGCACATTCATATGCAGTGCAAAAAGCTCTACATACTTCTGGAAATTCGTCAGCAGCACGTATTTTCCGAAATTATCCAGCGTTGTTCCGGTATAGCGTGGCAGCCAGTTCTCTACAATTTCCTTTTTTGTCTTCATCCGTTAAATCTAAATATTGTATAAATTTATGGCAAATTTAAACCTTTTCCTGATTTGAAGGAGATGATACAGTTGAATCTGCCGGGATATGCCTTCAGGTTGAGGAATAGCAACGGCTGCGACGAAATATTCGATGCATTTCGCAAAAAATTTGTTGCCCTAACTCCTGAAGAATGGGTGCGGCAAAACTTTATACGTTATCTGGTTGAAGAAAAAAAATATCCCGCCTCACTCATCATTCCCGAGCATGCCATAAAAGTGAATAAAATGAACAAGCGGTGTGATGTGGTGGTGCATGATACCTCGGGAAAGCCTTTGCTTATTGTGGAATGTAAATCACATACAGTTAAAATATCGCAGGATGTTTTCGACCAGATTGCCCGATATAATATTAAATTGAAAGTGCCATATCTGATAGTTACAAATGGCCTGGAACATTATTGCTGCCTGATTGATCATGTTGAAAAAAAATATTCGTTTATGAAAGACATTCCGATGTACAGTGAATTATAGAATTATTTATTGTTTTATTAATTACCTTTACATAGTAAAACTATTGCCATTATGAAAAGATACTACCCGTTCTTCATCTTGCTGTGCGCACTTGCAATTGCTGTTAACGGCCAATCATTACAGCAAAAACAGCAACATAAATTCATGCTTCCCGTGAACTCAGGAAGTAATGACTATTTAGCCGGGAAAATTATTTTTAAAGTCAGTCAGGCATTTGCAGGCCAATGTTCGCAAAACAGTATTGATATTCCCGCGCTTAACTCGGCACTCGCTATTTTGGGAGTAACGGATTTGGCGAAGAAATTCCCACGCCATTCCCCACCTCTGAAAAAAACAGACCGTTTCGGAAATAGTCTGGTTGACCTGAGTACGATTTACGAATGTACTTATACGAAAAATATTTCAATAGAAGCGGCTGTAAATACTATCATTGCAACAGGAATAGTGGAATATGCTCAACCTCATTATCTGGCAAAAATACTGGATACCGTTCCAAATGATCCTCTGGTTCCGGCACAATACCATCTAGGACGAATTGATGCTTTTCCCGCATGGGATATCTGTAAAGGAGATTCAAATGTTGTGATTGGTATTGTTGACTGGGGAACCGACATTGACCATCCCGATCTGGTGGCAAATTTCAAATATAATTACAACGACCCCATCGATGGTCTGGATAATGATAACGATGGTTACATTGACAATTACCGGGGTTGGAACATGGGTATGAATAACAATAATCCGCAGGAAAATATTGACCATGGTACCCGTGTTTGTGGCATTGCTGCGGCAACCACTTCGAACGGGACCGGCGTGGCGGGCGTCGGCTTTAATTGTAGATTTCTGCCTGTTCGAATTGCTGATGCCAATAATCAGGGTTCCATGGCATACGAAGGTGTTGTCTATGCCGCAGACCACGGCTGTTCGGTAATAAATTGTTCATGGAAATCTACATTTTACCCGGGTGCTTTCGGACAAGATATCATGAATTATGCCAGTATCAATATGGATGCAGTAGTGGTTGCCGCTGCAGGCAACTCCGGCTCATGGGACGATTTCTATCCTGCCTCTTATGATAATGTGCTGAGCGTTGCAGGTACAACAGCTGCCGATACTATGTGGTCAGGTTCATCTTACAGCTATTACGTTGATATCTGTGCACCCGGACTCAATATAGAATCAACACAAAACGGAGGAACCTATGATTATGCACCCGGAACATCCTTTGCATCGCCAATTGTGGCAGGCGTTGCAGGTATCATGAGGTCATATTTCCCCGGGTGGAGTGCCATGCAAATAGCAGAACAGTTAAAAGTTTCAGCCTATAAAATTGATAACATCCCCGCGAATCTATCCAAAGCTGATAAAATCGGAACCGGCAGAGTCGACATGTACCGTGCCCTTACCGATACCTTGAATCCAGCAATCATTGCCCACAATATTCATTATGAAGATGCGAATAATCAGGTGTTTACGAAAAATGATACGTTACAGATAAGCTGCGATTTCATAAATTATCTTCACGCGTCATCACCGACAACATATGCAGTAATTACCTCCGACTCTCCTTATGTAAAACTGGTTGATTCTGTTTTTTCAATGGGCCAGCTGGGGCACTTTGCAACTGCCAACAATGCCGCTCAACCTTTCCGGATTCGCCTGCTTCCAAACATTCCTGCCGGTTATACACTGGGCTTTTATATCAAAGTTATTGATACCGCATTTACGGGAAAACAATTTTTTGCACTTAACGTGAATGACGATTATGTTACCATTGATACCAATAACATTGCGCTTACCGTTACCAGCAATGGTATGATGGGATACAATAATGGTAATCACATGCAGGGCGTTGGATGTACATATAATAACAACCCGTCGTTGCTTTATGCCGGAGGTTTGTTGCTGGCGATTTCTGCTACGCAGGTTTCGGATGCCGTATATGGCTTCAGCGGAGGCTATGATAATGATTTCTTTTCGGTTGATAATGCTGCACCTGTTGTTCCTTCTGTAGTTTCCGATTTTGATGTACACAGCCGTTTCAATGATTCATTGGCTGGTGCTGCAAAACTTGGTGTTACAGTTGACCAGTATGGGTATGCATGGAATTCGCCTGCCGATTCAAAATACATTATCATTGAATACGTGATTCACAATACCCGTGCTATCGATCTTCAGGGATTGTACGTAGGGCTTTTTATGGATTGGGATATTGAGCAGGGTACTAAAAACAGCATTTCGTTCGATGCTGTAAATCGCATGGGATATACATTCCCTTACTATGGTGGAACGTATGCGGGCATTCAACTGCTGAGTCAGGGCACAATTTTTCACTATGCGTTTGATTCCGACGGAACCAACGGCAGTCTAAATATCGATGACGGATTTTCCGGATATGAAAAGTACTTAACGCTAAAAACCAATCGTGCCGAAGCCGGCGTATTTGCCCCCGGAAATGATGTGGCCGATATGGTAAGTACCGGTCCATTTACAATTGCAGCAGGCGATTCGGTTACTGTAACTTATGCCATTCTTGCTGGCAATCATCTGGCAGACTTGCAGGCTTCTGCTGCCGCGGCAAATCAACGGTACAATTATTCAGGCTTGTCTCATTATACTCCTCAGAGTGATGCTCCTGCAATGAGCGTTTATCCAAATCCGGCATCAACCGGCACACTTATTACGGTCAATCTTCCTCATTCAGCACAAGGCAATATTTCTATTGTTGATGGTTTTGGAAAAGTAATCACTACTGTAAAATCAGGGAGTTTAAATGCAGGTGCTCAAACCTTCACTGTAAACACTGTCGATTTTCCTGCCGGATTTTATTATGTCCGGTTATCGGCAGACGATATCCAAATTAGCCAAAAATTGGCGGTTATAAAATAAGTTGACTTCAAAAGGTGTTCTGACATTGAGCCTGAAATCGGAGGGTAAATACGCCGCTCCTTTAGTGTGGAATTTGAGTTCGGTTCGTTAGCTGTCGGGATCAATGGGTTTTATTCCCTGCTGCTATGCGGCGAATCCTGTTCCGCCGGGGACGGTGGCGATTTTTGATACCCCGCCGCAGAGCGGCTGGGAGCATCATTTTTAAAGAGAAATTTTCTTAAATCTTTAAACAAAAATTATCAATGGGATAGTGCAGTTTACTCATATCCAAAAAATCTACGGATTACTGATGTTAATTAATCTTGAGATGGTAATTATTCAGATGTTCATTTCTCTCTATGTTGCCGGTTATTTGAACCAAGGCTGCAATTTTTTACCGCATGGTTTGTCTAAAAAGTTTATTTTTAGTATTCGTTGTCTCTCCCAATCACTCTGCCCTAACTTTGTGTCAATTCAATAAACTGTAACTACACATAGTAAAACTATTGCCATTATGAAAAGATACTACCCGCTCTTCATCTTGCTGTGCGCACTTGCAATTGCTGTTAACGGACAATCATTACAGCAAAAACAGCAGCATAAATTCATGCTTCCCGTGAACTCAGGAAGTAATGACTATTTAGCCGGGAAAATTATTTTTAAAGTCAGTCAGGCATTTGCAGGCCAATGTTCGCAAAACAGTATTGATATTCCCGCGCTTAACTCGGCACTCGCTATTTTGGGAGTAACGGATTTGGCGAAGAAATTCCCACGCCATTCCCCACCTCTGAAAAAAACAGACCGTTTCGGAAATAGTCTGGTTGACCTGAGTACGATTTACGAATGTACTTATACGAAAAATATTTCAATAGAAGCGGCTGTAAATACTATCATTGCAACAGGAATAGTGGAATATGCTCAACCTCATTATCTGGCAAAAATACTGGATACCGTTCCAAATGATCCTCTGGTTCCGGCACAATACCATCTAGGACGAATTGATGCTTTTCCCGCATGGGATATCTGTAAAGGAGATTCAAATGTTGTGATTGGTATTGTTGACTGGGGAACCGACATTGACCATCCCGATCTGGTGGCAAATTTCAAATATAATTACAACGACCCCATCGATGGTCTGGATAATGATAACGATGGTTACATTGACAATTACCGGGGTTGGAACATGGGTATGAATAACAATAATCCGCAGGAAAATATTGACCATGGTACCCGTGTTTGTGGCATTGCTGCGGCAACCACTTCGAACGGGACCGGCGTGGCGGGCGTCGGCTTTAATTGTAGATTTCTGCCTGTTCGAATTGCTGATGCCAATAATCAGGGTTCCATGGCATACGAAGGTGTTGTCTATGCCGCAGACCACGGCTGTTCGGTAATAAATTGTTCATGGAAATCTACATTTTACCCGGGTGCTTTCGGACAAGATATCATGAATTATGCCAGTATCAATATGGATGCAGTAGTGGTTGCCGCTGCAGGCAACTCCGGCTCATGGGACGATTTCTATCCTGCCTCTTATGATAATGTGCTGAGCGTTGCAGGTACAACAGCTGCCGATACTATGTGGTCAGGTTCATCTTACAGCTATTACGTTGATATCTGTGCACCCGGACTCAATATAGAATCAACACAAAACGGAGGAACCTATGATTATGCACCCGGAACATCCTTTGCATCGCCAATTGTGGCAGGCGTTGCAGGTATCATGAGGTCATATTTCCCCGGGTGGAGTGCCATGCAAATAGCAGAACAGTTAAAAGTTTCAGCCTATAAAATTGATAACATCCCCGCGAATCTATCCAAAGCTGATAAAATCGGAACCGGCAGAGTCGACATGTACCGTGCCCTTACCGATACCTTGAATCCAGCAATCATTGCCCACAATATTCATTATGAAGATGCGAATAATCAGGTGTTTACGAAAAATGATACGTTACAGATAAGCTGCGATTTCATAAATTATCTTCACGCGTCATCACCGACAACATATGCAGTAATTACCTCCGACTCTCCTTATGTAAAACTGGTTGATTCTGTTTTTTCAATGGGCCAGCTGGGGCACTTTGCAACTGCCAACAATGCCGCTCAACCTTTCCGGATTCGCCTGCTTCCAAACATTCCTGCCGGTTATACACTGGGCTTTTATATCAAAGTTATTGATACCGCATTTACGGGAAAACAATTTTTTGCACTTAACGTGAATGACGATTATGTTACCATTGATACCAATAACATTGCGCTTACCGTTACCAGCAATGGTATGATGGGATACAATAATGGTAATCACATGCAGGGCGTTGGATGTACATATAATAACAACCCGTCGTTGCTTTATGCCGGAGGTTTGTTGCTGGCGATTTCTGCTACGCAGGTTTCGGATGCCGTATATGGCTTCAGCGGAGGCTATGATAATGATTTCTTTTCGGTTGATAATGCTGCACCTGTTGTTCCTTCTGTAGTTTCCGATTTTGATGTACACAGCCGTTTCAATGATTCATTGGCTGGTGCTGCAAAACTTGGTGTTACAGTTGACCAGTATGGGTATGCATGGAATTCGCCTGCCGATTCAAAATACATTATCATTGAATACGTGATTCACAATACCCGTGCTATCGATCTTCAGGGATTGTACGTAGGGCTTTTTATGGATTGGGATATTGAGCAGGGTACTAAAAACAGCATTTCGTTCGATGCTGTAAATCGCATGGGATATACATTCCCTTACTATGGTGGAACGTATGCGGGCATTCAACTGCTGAGTCAGGGCACAATTTTTCACTATGCGTTTGATTCCGACGGAACCAACGGCAGTCTAAATATCGATGACGGATTTTCCGGATATGAAAAGTACTTAACGCTAAAAACCAATCGTGCCGAAGCCGGCGTATTTGCCCCCGGAAATGATGTGGCCGATATGGTAAGTACCGGTCCATTTACAATTGCAGCAGGCGATTCGGTTACTGTAACTTATGCCATTCTTGCTGGCAATCATCTGGCAGACTTGCAGGCTTCTGCTGCCGCGGCAAATCAACGGTACAATTATTCAGGCTTGTCTCATTATACTCCTCAGAGTGATGCTCCTGCAATGAGCGTTTATCCAAATCCGGCATCAACCGGCACACTTATTACGGTCAATCTTCCTCATTCAGCACAAGGCAATATTTCTATTGTTGATGGTTTTGGAAAAGTAATCACTACTGTAAAATCAGGGAGTTTAAATGCAGGTGCTCAAACCTTCACTGTAAACACTGTCGATTTTCCTGCCGGATTTTATTATGTCCGGTTATCGGCAGACGATATCCAAATTAGCCAAAAATTGGCGGTTATAAAATAAGTTGACCGCAATGAACGTTTTGACAATAACGGTGAAATTGGGTTTATTTACTATGGCAAGCTCAACTTCAGGCCGAAGAAATTAATAAGAAAAAATACACGCAACATTTCAGCGAAAATTCTCGTAGAAATCGAAATACCTCGTCAAACAGCAATATTACAGCCATGAAAAAGAAAAAAATGTTGGTAATCGTCGCTTTTTCTCTCGCGTGTTTAGTTGTCTTAGGAAGTTGCAGCCATCGTTGTACGGCTATGAGATACCACAATCGTGATGTTAAAATGGGTATTGCCCATTAACCCTTATCGGGCAGGTTTCTTATGACTCTTATTAAGGGAACCGTCTGTTTTCCTCATTATTAAGTTTTTTTGAATATTTTTGTGCCTGGTTTATGCAACCATTTACCTTATTTTTATGTCATAGTGAAACTCATTTTAAATTATCATAATGGTTATAACTAGATTTTTCCGTCTATACATGTTGCTTGGCATTGCCGCGCTGATTTCATGTTCTGGTCTGAGTTACGGGCAATTGTCTGTTGTTGAGGGTAGTGGTCTCAGCATGACGCCATCACAGCTGGTTCAATCAATACTTGTTGGAGGCGGTGTAACGGTTAGCAATGTTACATTTAACGGATCGGGCGGAAATATCTCTTCCACCCAGCTGGGGTCTTTTTCAACAGCAGGTCTTGCCACCACACAGCTTGGGTTTTCAAGCGGAATAATACTCACAACCGGCATGTGCTCCACCGCCATCGGTCCCAATTCAAGCGGTAGTGCAGGCTCACCTACAAATACCGGCAGCGATCCTGATTTAGCCACTATGGTAACCCCCAATCAGGTCTATGATAAAGCAATTCTTGAATTTGATTTCGTCCCCATTGCAGATACTTTGCGCTTCAGGTATGTTTTCGGTTCCGAAGAGTTTGATGAATTTTGTAATACAACCTTCAACGATGTATTTGGCTTTTTTGTAAGTGGTCCCGGACTGAGTGGTCCATTTAGCAATAATTCCGTGAATATTGCACTCATGCCCGGTTCATCACAGTATGTTACCATTGATAACGTGTGTAATACCGGAGGCGTGTCGTGGAGCAACAACAATGGCGTTTATTATCAATATGACCGGCTTACCAATGTTTTCACAGCCAAGGTAATTGTGCAGCACTGTCAGCAATACCATATTAAAATTGCTGTTGGCGATGTCGGAGATGCTTCTTATGACTCCGGCGTTTTTATTGAAGCAAATTCTTTTTCAACCAATGGATTGAGTTTTGAAACCTCATACTCTTCAAATATTGATACCGTTGCTGTTGAGGGGTGCAATGATGCAATCGTCAGTTTTCTGTTGGCGTATCCGGCAACGGATACCATCGTTGTAAATTATCAAATTGGCGGTACGGCAGTTGAAGGACTCGATTATCCGATGGTTCCCGACAGCCTGATTATTCTTCCCGGGCAGGATAGCGTTAGTTTTACCATCGCTCCGTTTGCCGATGGCATTCCCGAAAGTCCCGAATCTGTTATCATTTCTTATTTGAACTCTGTATGCGGAACCTTCGATACTATTCTTATTCTGATAAAGGACTACACGCCAATAAACACTGTGATGTCGCCTGATGTAGTACATTGTGATGGCACGGCTGCCAATATCGGCGTCACCGCCACAGGCGGCTATCCACCGCTGAATTATATCTGGGATAATGGTGCCGGAACAATTGCTTCGGCCACAGTTACGCCTGCAACACCAACCATGTATACGGTGTCCGTTTCTGATGAATGCAATTTTATTTCTGTCGATTCGGTTATGGTAAGTATCAGCAATCTCGCCGGTGCGATATCTTCGGTTGATTCAGTGTCGTGTAACGGGTACTTTGATGGCTCTATAACAGCCACAGCATCAAACGGCATTCAGCCGTATCAATACATCTGGGCGCCCTCGGGCGATACGACTGCCACTACCGACAGTCTTGCCGCAGGTACTTATTTCCTGACAATAACCGATGATATTGGTTGTACGGTTACCAACTTTGTTATTCTTAGTAATCCTCCGGGTATTACATTGCAGCTTACACCAACAGACGAATCGTGTCTGAACAGCTGTAATGGTAACATAGCTGTACAGGTTACAGGCTTGCAGATTCCGCCGTATTCTTACATTTGGAATACTACTCCGGCGCAAACCGGGGCAACCGCTAATAGCTTGTGTGCCGGAAATTATCAGGTTACGGTAACTTATTCGCCCAACAACTGTATGGTTACCGGAAGTTCTGCAATATCAACCAATACGCTGCTCGATGCCTCATTTACCGAATCACCCATTACAGGTTATGTGCCTTTTGATGTAAACTTCACATTCGACGGGTACGGCGCTGCTACTTATAGCTGGGATTTTGGTGATGGCGGCACTTCTGATCTTCAGAATCCGATGCATACCTATACTGTTATGGGAACTTACACCGTGACACTTACAATAAACAGCGGTTTGCCCGATAATTGTACCGATGTTTATACCATGACTGTCGTAGCCGTTCAGCCATCGAGCATAGTTGTACCAAACGTGTTCTCACCCAATGGTGACGGTCAGAATGATTTCTTCCAGGTGCAATCGGAAGGCGTACAGACCATGCATGTAATTATACACAATCGCTGGGGCAAACAGGTGTACGAATATGAAACATCAAGTGGTGTTTCAACATCTAAAACGGTAACCAAATTATGGGACGGAACCAGCAAGGGCGGCGGTCAGTGTGCTGACGGAACTTACTTCTATATTCTCGAAGCGAAAGGATATGACGGTAAGGAATACAACACTCAGGGTACCGTTACGTTGATACGATAGCAGTTATTTTTTACGGATAATAAATAATCCGTCGCGCAGGGGCAGAAATACTTTTTCTGCCCTTGTGTCTTTTAACACCATCTCGTTGAATTTCATAATTCCTTGTGTTTCCTTATCGGGATGGCTGCCCGGATTCAGCACTTTTCCACCCCATAATACGTTATCGGCAAAGATGTAACCGCCGCTGCGAACGCGGTCAAATACCAATTCATAGAATGCAGGATAATGCTCCTTGTCGCCGTCAATAAAGGCCAGATCATAAATGAAATCGAGGTCGGGAACTACTTCAAAGGCATCTCCGATATAAATTTTAATCTTATCTGCCAATCCTGATTCGTTGAAATACTGCTGTGCCATGTCCTCAAATTCAGGGTTCATTTCAACCGTGTGAACCATTCCTTCGGCACTTATGCCCCGTGCAAGGCAGATGGCAGAATATCCGGTAAAAGTTCCAATCTCTAATACTGATCCAGCTTGTATCATCGCGCAAAGCAATTGCAGCAGCTTTCCCTGCACCGGCCCCGAAATCATCCGGGGGTTGATGGTGGTGAGGTGAGTATCGCGACGCAAACGTTGAAGCAGCGTGTCTTCAGCATCTGTATGCGCTTCGGCATACGCCTGTATTTCTTCAGGAATCATTTCGCTGTGGTTGGTAAATAACTGTTGAAAATCGTAAAGGGTCAAGAATAGCCTGAGCCACATCCAGAACCTGTGTCGCCGTAATGCCGTCAATTTTATCGCAAACAGCGCCAATACTGTCAATTTGCCCGTAAGCCATCATGCTTTTCCCGGCACCGAGCATATTGTTCAGGTTCGATTCGAGCGATATGGCAAGCTGTCCTTTAATCTGTTGTTTGGCACGATGCAGCTGCAATGTGCCAAGTTTTTCTTTTCTGAGATTATTGATTTCACGCATAATGAGCCGCATTGCTTTTTCGCAATCTCCATTATCGGTGCCGAAATAAATACTAAAAATTCCGCAATCGCTGAAAGGTGCAAAGTTAGATTCAATGTTGTATGCCAGACCGTGCTTCTCTCTGACACTCATGTTCAGCCTGGAGTTCATGCCCGGACCACCCAGATAATTATTAAGCAGTGCCAGCACGAGCCTGCGCGGGTCTTTCTGCGAACAGGCCGGAATGCCTGTAACGCAATGTGTCTGACTGATATCTTTTTCAATGATAAGCGTTGTGGGCGTATACTGAACCGGTGGCTTTCGCTTTGTTACACTGCTATAAGGAAGTGGTGCATTAAAATATTTCCCGATGGTTTTGAACGCCACGTCAGGATTTACATTGCCCGTGATACATATAAGGATGCGCCCCGAAATATAATTGTGAGAAATGAAATTTCGAATGGCTTTGGCATTGATTTTTTTAACAGTTTCGGCTGTTCCGAGAACGCTGCGCCCCATCGGATGATCACGGAAAATCTGAGCTTCAAAATCTTCGAAAATGCAGTCGTCGGGAATGTCGCGGTAATAATTGATTTCATCAATTACCACATCTTTTTCTTTGCGTATCTCTGCCGCAGGATAAACGGAATGAAATAAAATATCTGAAAAAAGTTCGGCTGCCCGGTCTAGGTGCGGACTGAGAAACGAAGCATACAGACAGGTGTCTTCCTTGCCTGTAAAGGCATTCATTTCGCCACCTACATTCTCCAGACAACTCAGCACATGATGTGCTTTGCGTTTTCGCGTGCCTTTAAAAATGATGTGCTCAATGAAATGCGCCATACCATGTTCATCAAGTGCTTCATCGCGTGAGCCCGCATCAACAAATAAACCAAGATGTGTAATCGGAGAATTCACCGGTTGCACCACTACGCGTATGCCATTGTTCAGGCTAAATACTTTATATTCTTTTATCATTGTAAATACAAAAATACGGCAATTCTCTCCCATTAACACACATTTATCCTTATTAACGCCAATTTTACGCCAATTTATAGTTGATATTTTTGGTGAAAAATACTTTTCCTTAGAAAGTTATTAGAGGATTTTCAGGCTACTTTTGCTGCAAATAATTTTGTAGGAATGATAACTAAGGAAATTAAAAGCATTGGGATATTTTGTGGTTCTGCTTTAGGCAAAAATCCGGCCTACGCGGAACGGGCGAAATTGCTCGGAAAGCTACTTGCCGACGAAAAGATACATCTGGTTTATGGTGCCGGAAACGTTGGCATTATGGGCGTTCTGGCTGATGCGGTGCTTGATAACGGAGGAACCGTTACCGGCGTCATCACAAAAAATCTGGTGGATGTTGAACTTGCTCACGACCGCATTACCGAAACGATTATCACCGATACACTCAGCGAACGCAAATCCATTATTGAAGGAATTTCAGATGCCTTTATTGCACTTCCCGGCGGCTATGGCACCATGGACGAATTTTTTGAAATGCTCACGCTGAATCAGCTTAGCATTATTAAAAAGCCAATCGGGCTGCTGAATACGCTTGGCTTCTTCAATCCGTTGATTGCAATGTCGGAACACTACGTGAATGAAGGCTTTGTGCGACCCGAGCACAAGAATATTTTTGTTATTGACGAAAATGAAACTAATCTGCTGCACAAACTGCGCACTTCCGATTTGGTTGAAACAGCGAAGTGGCTGGAAAATTTTAAAACCGAAAAATTTTAACAATGTCAGCAATCACCTTAGTTTTATCAACGCTCATCTTTTCTTCAGTACAGATGAATGATATCCAAAAAACACAACCTGCCGACAGCGGCAAAAAAATTCAGCAAACGGTGAATATTGCTCATCGTGGCGGTGCGGGCATCTCTGCTGAAAATACATTAGGCGCATTTAAAAAAGCGGTGGATATGAAGGTTGACTGGATTGAGATTGATGTGCGTCAGACAAAGGACCGTATTCCGGTTGTTATTCATGATGCCCTGCTCGATCGCACTACATCTATGAATGGCAGCGTTATTAACCTTACATATCAGGCAATACAGCAGGCTGATGCAGGCTCCTGGTTCAATATTTTTTTTAAAGGCGAAAAAGTACCATCCCTTGAAGATGTCCTGAAAACCGTCAATGCAAAGACAAAGCTGTTGGTTGAACTCAAAGAAAATAATCATACTTCGCCCGGAATTGAGAAAAATGTCGCGGCTCTGATAAAAAAATACAACGCATACAGCTGGGTCACCGTACAGTCGTTCGACGACCTTGCGCTTGCCAATATGCACAAAGCCGACTCTGCCATAACGCTGCAAAAACTGTATGTCGGGAAGTTGCCGTTATTTCCGGTGTATTATGATACAAAGCTCACACTGCGGCAGCCAAAGTGGTTTGAATATGCTTCTGGTATAAACCTGAATAAAACCTTTGCTACACGCCGCGCCATTCGCAGGATTCACAAACTAAATAAAACGGTATTTGTTTGGACGGTCGACAATCCGGCTGAAATGAAAAAGATGATTCGCCGTGGTGCCGACGGCATTATAACGAACCGACCCGACATCCTGAAAAGGTACATCGTGCGCTGATATCCCTGCTTTACCCTGAGCCTACCGAAGGGCTGTCGAAGCTTACGGATTCTTCGGTCGCTGAGTTTCGGTCGTTGAGTCCGTCAGCCGACAGATCGAAGCACCGAAACGCCAATACTGTTATTTCATGCCATTGCGTTATATTTGCAGACAAGTTCTTAATTTCTCCTGAAGGAGTTTAATTATTTTTTGCTATGGCAGTTAACAGTTCCATCCCTAAAGGCACGCGCGATTTTGGTCCCGACGAAATGGCACGCAGAAATTATATTTTCGATACAATACGCGCCGTTTTCAAACTCTTCGGTTACCTGCAGATAGAAACTCCTGCCATGGAGAACCTCTCTACACTTATGGGTAAATATGGCGAAGAAGGCGACCGTTTGATTTTTAAAATACTCAATTCGGGCGATTTCATGAGTGGCATCAATGCTGCCGACGTCACAAACTTACCGGTAGCAAAACTCACAAACCGCATCAGTGAAAAGGCGTTGCGCTACGACCTTACCGTTCCGTTTGCACGCTTTGTAGTTATGAATCAGTCTAAGATTTCGTTCCCGTTTAAACGCTATCAGATACAGCCTGTTTGGCGCGCCGACCGACCCCAAAAAGGCCGTTACCGTGAGTTCTATCAGTGCGATGTGGATGTAATCGGCAGCAATTCGCTTATCAACGAACTGGAACTGATTCAGATTATCAACGAAGTGTATAAACGCCTCGGACTGGAAGTTGTCATTAAAGTGAACAACCGCAAAATATTGAAAGGTATCGCCGATGTGCTGGGCGAACAGGAGAAATTTGTAGCCATTGTTACAGCACTTGATAAAATTGATAAAGTCGGTAAAGCCGGCGTTTTCAACGAGCTTAGAACAAAAGACATTTCAGAAGATTCGATTGCACGACTCGATAAATTTATTGAGGATGCTTTTGGCGAAAATGATAAAAACGGCCTGCTGACCAACACTGCCTTATTTGATGAATCGGAAGCCGGCAGGGCAGGGGTGAAGGAGATGAGTGAGCTTTTTGCTTTGTGTAAAAATCTCAATATTGACAATGTTGAGTTTGATTTCACGCTGGCACGCGGACTGAATTATTACACAGGTACCATCATTGAAGTAAAGGCAAAAGGTATGGAATTCGGCTCTATCTGCGGAGGTGGACGTTACGACGACCTTACGGGAATATTCGGTATGCCGGGAGTTTCGGGCGTGGGTGTATCTTTTGGTGCCGACCGCATTTACGATGTGCTGCTTGAGCTAAATCTCTTTCCGGAAGATATTACATCGGCCGTAAAGCTGATGTTTGTGAATTTTGGAGGCGAAGAAGAGCAATACGCACTTAAAATTCTTGCTGCTTTGCGCGAAGCAGGTCTTAGTGCCGAGCTTTACCCCGATGCTGCCAAAATGAAAAAGCAGATGGCTTATGCCGATAATAAAAAAATCGGCTTTGTGGCACTGGCCGGCAGCGACGAAATGAAGTCGGGAAATGTTACCCTGAAAGATATGAAAACCGGCGACCAGAAAAAGGTAAGCGTGCATGAACTGATGAAAATTTTGCTTTCGTAATTATTCGCGTTTTTTTTTATCTTTGAACTCCTCAATTGCCCATTTATGTCTAACTGGATTCTCAAATTCAAGATAAAAATCAACAGGGCCGGGCTTTTAGCCTAATCTCCGGAAATGCTGCCTGTGTGCGGCTTTCCATTTCAAATTCCGTTTTTTTGGTGCGCCGCTGTGATTGTAAACATCAGCTTTTGCTGCGTACTGTTGGCTTAGGGGCGAATGCCTTTCACCCCTCGTAAAGAAATATCATTATTATTAAACATAAAAACATACTGACATGACATTAGTTATCAAAGGTGCCGGACTCACTATTGAAGATGTAGTGAACGTAGCACGCAACAATGAAAAAGTGGAGCTGCATCCCGATGCTGTTGAACGTATCAAGAAATGCCGCACCATGCTTGAGGCAAAAATCGAAGCCCATGAAATCATGTACGGCATCAACACAGGTATCGGTGAGTTCTCAGAAATTGTTCTGAACGACGATCAGGTGAAAGATTTTCAGAAATATCTTATTTACAATCATGCTGCCGGCATTGGCGACGCTGCTCCTCTGGAGCATGTGCGCGCTGCCATGGTAAGCCGTATCAATGTGCATGCACACGGCAATTCGGGCTGCCGTATAGAAATTACCCAAACACTGGTTGACATGCTGAACAAAGGCGTTACGCCTTTTGTATGCGTCAAAGGTTCCGTCGGTGCCTGTGGCGACCTGGCACCTATGTCGCAGATTGCGCTGCTGATGATGGGCGAGGGGCATGCCTTCTATAAAGGTGAGAAACTTACCGGAAAAGAAGCCATGGCAAAAGCCGGCATCCCTGTTCCCGGACTAGAAGCACGCGACGGACTTGCTACCATCAATGGCTCCAATGTTATGACAGGCATGGGCGCGCTGATGATTTATGATGTCAACAACTGGCTCAAGCAGGCTGAGATTGCCTGTGCCTTATCACTCGAAGCATTGAAAGCAAACCTGAAACCGTATAACTCCAGAATACTTGAAGTGCGCGGTTTCGCAGGCGGCGTAAGAAGTGCTGCAGCCATCCGCAAAGTTACAGCCGGCGGCGACCTTGCCGAAGGTCGTATGAAGGTGAAAGTGCAGGATGCTTATTCCATGCGTTCCACACCGCAAGTAATTGGTGCAGCCCACGACGCAGTTGCATTTGCTCGTGCTCAGGTAGAAATTGAACTGAATGGTGTCGGCGACAATCCTATCTTTTTTGCCGACGAAAAACTGGCCCTTTCGGGAGCTAACTTCCAGGGCTCACCGGTTTCTTTGCCCATGGATATGGTGGGTATTGCTGTAACTATGGTAAGTGTACTCAGCGAGCGCCGCATGAACCGCCTCAATAATCCCGCACTCAGTGTTGGCTTACCGCCATTCCTGACCAAAGGTGCCGGTATGTTTTCAGGGTTGATGCTCAGCCAGTATACAGCCGATATGCAAATCGTTGAACAGCGTATTCTCTCTGCACCTGCTTCCATTCAGTCTATTCCGGCTGCTGCCGATCAGGAAGATTTCGTTTCTATGGGCATGAACACCGCGCTGAAAAATCTTCAGATACTCGACAACGCTTATGGTATATTGGGTATTGAGTTTATGGCTGCTGCGCAGGCGCTTGATCTGCGTGAGAAGTTCGAAACACCTTATGCATTTGGAAAAGGCACGCAGGTGGCCAAAGATACCATCCGCAAGCATGTCGATTATCTTGACATTGACAGGCCGCTGTATCCCGATCATAACGCTATGAAAGAACTGGTAAAAAGCGCAGAGATACTTATTGAAGTTGAAAAAGCTATCGGAAGCCTTGAATAGGCCGGGCAGGCGCATAAAAAAAGCCATCCTTTCCGGGATGGCTTTTTTTATTGGTGTGAATGATCAACCGAAATGACTTGCAGTGCCGGCGGCAAGAATCAAAATGATGATGCCGATAAGCATGAAAACAATGCCGAGGATCCAACCTACGGTTCCGAGAATACTACCAACTTTGGCCAGTGTAAGTGTGCCTTTTGAGTATTTTTCGGGTGCGCTGGCATACAATTTCTTGGCTTTGCCGCCCATAACCATGGCAAGAATGCCAAAAACGATTCCAATGATGCCTGTAACGATCCCAACAGCGGGAACGAAACCATACCAGCAGAATACAATCGAAATAATACCAAATACAAGTATCATAACTGCATTCGGTAATTTTTCCAGCTGCGGTGCAGGTGTAGGGTTCTGATTTTCCATGTTTTTTAATAGTTTAATTAATAATTAAAAAGTTTTAAGGATACGAATATACAAACTTCTTTTAAAAATGAATCAAAAGTTTAGACTTATTACCAAAAAATGAATGATTAAGTTATTTGCAGGATTCAATGATGGAATAGATGTTATGAATATCATTATGTATCTTTGTGCCGCCTGTTATTCCATCAGGCCTTGACAGGATGATTATTATGAAGAATGAACCCGGTAATACACGCTTTTTAAAACTTCTTTGCATCATCACTTTTTTATGCAGCGGGTTTTTTATTATCGCATCCATTGGCGCACTATGCGGCTTGTTTATGTTTTTTGGAAAGTCAATTGAGCTGGCGGCCCCCATCGTCGAAAATCCAACAGCAAAAACAACATTATTTTTCTTCTCATTTCTGTTGGGACTGTTCATCATTTCTTTTACAGGAGCGGTAATGATGTTCCGCAGACGCAGGACCGGTTTCGTATTATATTCCATTGCAAACGGACTGTTGCTTTCACTGCAGATTATTTCACTCATGCTTGTATATAACGGCTATAGCCTGATTGCTGCGGCACTCAGCACCTTGTTTATTATACTGTATGCGTCGCAGCTCCGGAGGATGGTGCGCTGGTAATCCCCGATATTGTTTTAATTGCACAGTAAATTGCAAACAATAATAATGAAGAACGTTTTCAAAAAGTTCGCATTCTTACACTGTCCCTTTTTTCAATGCTATTGTTTATATTTGCTACGGATTAATCTGTGCGGAAGCATTAATACGTTATAATGGAACAGCAAGAAGTAATATCACAGGAAAAAAGATCAGGACGTCCTGTATTTTTATCGGTACTATCGATATTATCATTTATCGCACTGGCGCCGCTGATTGCGATTTTTCTGTATGCTCTGTGCTTTCCTGCTTCAGCCCTGCCTCTGGTGAGCGATTCGGGGGTTGATATGAACTACGTCAACCGGGAGCTTTTTATTCTTCTCTGTGCAACAGGCGTGGTGGTCTGCGGCCTGATTCTCTGGGGTATTTTACTGATGTATTTTTTGAAATGGGGCGGATTTTTCATGTTTGCCATCCCATCGGTTATTTTACTGGTTATTGAAATTACTGCAACGGCACTAACCGGTGATATGTTAACCGGTATCATTGCCTTCATCAATCTGTTTATGATAATCAGTTTTGCAATCATGCTCAGACCTATCAGAAAAGCAAATCATGAGCGAAACTAATTTAGAAAACAGCACTGAAGCCTTCGTCCGCCCACGAATGCTGAAGGTTCTTTGTGTTCTTACGTTTGTCTGGAGCGGAGGTATTACACTATTCAGTGCAGTGGGATTAGTTTTAACTGACAGGCTGATTCGTATCCTTACACAGCTTTTTCCGAAACTCGAAGAAGTCAGCATCAACCTTCATTTGCTCATGATGATGGGCTGCCTGATGTTATTAATATTTTCCGCTGCCTCTGTTTGGGGCGGTATTCTCATGTTGCGGATGCGCAAAACAGGATTTGTAATTTATACAATCGCCAACGGCCTTGTTATATTATTACAGATATTTTTGAAAATTTCCCCGACAAATGTTGGCTTTGCTTTGATTTCACTGGCATTTATACTGATGTACGCCCGTTATTATAAAACAATGAAATGATATGGATGATAACGTGAAACAATATAAACCAACGCTTCTGCGCTTTTTGTGCGTACTCACATTTATTTGGAGCGGATTGTGCATGTTTGCTGTCATTTCTGTTTTTACGCGGGGCTACCCGCATATCTTTTTCAGCAGCATTCCCGTGCTCGATTCTATCATTACTGAAGATACTCATGGCAATAATTTTTATCTTCTCACAAAGCCCGTTCTGTATGCTCTTTCAATTGCAGGAGCCGCAGTAATGTGGACGCTGCGCTCCAGCGGCTTCTATATGTATCTGGGAGCTCAGATAGTGTTGTTGGCTGTTCCTTTTATTTTTCTCTCTCATCTCGGAATTAACTACCTTCTGGTAAAATTCTTCATCGACCTGATTTTTACAGCTCTTTTTATAATGCTCTATGCATTTCAGATGCGTAGAAAGCAGCCCTGACGGACTCCGGGGTTCATGCCCATGATTATTTATGGAATTTATAATCATCATGCAATTTCCTGCAGGCAATTCAATAATTCCGCGTTCAAAAAATTCCGCCTGAAAAATTTTAAATCCTGAATTCTTTATTTTTAGTTATTCATTCCTTAATTTCCACCGTCTAATCACCTCCCTCGCGATACGCTATTTGTCCTGATTTTGCTTCTGAAAGGGATTTACAGAAACATTTGCACCGGACGACCGTAGAAAAATTATAAAAATACATACAAAATGATAAATATTATCGACAAACAACCAATTAATACGAAAAAAACGTATATTTGTATTGGCTTAGCACGATTTTTGAAGACAATAAAATATTTTTCAACATATTGATAAACAGTTAGTTTTTTTTATTACTACTTTTACTATAGCAGCTCAGGAATAAGCCAATTATGACACGTTCAATCAGGAATCTTCTCGAAAAGTTGATGGGTATCAAGGCGGAGTTCAGCCTTGAACACCGCTTCCTGAATTTTGCTTGTTTCTTTTCCTTTATCGCGAACTTAGTGAGTTTTGCAGGAAAGGCCATCCTTGGTTTCAGCGCATTTCTTTTAATTGTTACTGCGGCCGGAGCGGTTGCATTTGCCGCACTTTTCTACGTCTCCCGATGGCGTAAAAAATTTGAATCAACAATTTATCTTTACTTTTTTGTAATGTCTGCGGTTCTTACCCTGGTATGGTTTTCCAATGCAGGAACGGCAGGTCCGGTACTGTTCTATTATTTCTCACAAATGATGCTGCTCATGTTTTTGCTGAGTGGCGTAAATAGGGTGTTAGCGCTATTTTTCGTTTTTATTAATGTAATTGTGCTGATGGTAATTGAATACCATGAACCCCGCTTGATATTTCCATATCCCAATCTTACTGACCGCGTTGTTGACGTTGCCATTGGTATTTTCTACAATTTCTTCATGATAATTGCATTGGTGCTTTATGCCAAAAGGAATTATAGAGATCAGAAAGCAATGACCGAAATGGCGGTCGATAAGCTTCGGCGTGAGCTGGATGAAAAAAAGACCACAGAAGAACAACTCAAGAGACAGAATAATTTTATAATGAGTATTTTTTCTGCCTCACCGGGAGCCATATTCAGTTTGGATCTGAACGGAAAATTTGTTGATTGTAACCAACGCGGACTCGGAATATTTGGCTTTGCCACCAAAGAAGAAATCAGCGGTATTTATCTTTCCGATTTGCTTACTGACAGAGAGAAAGAACATTTGGAATCGCAGATATCGCAAACACGCGAAAGCGGCTCCACCCAGGATGTGCACTACCATATATTATCGGGCACCGGTGAGCGAATGGTAATAGGACTTTCGCTGAGTCTGGTGCGTGACGAAACCGGCCTGCCTTCGTTCTTTACAGGCGTTACCAGCGATGTTACCGAGCAAATGATGGCAGAGGGAAAACTGGAATCGTTCAGGGTTGATCTCGAAAAAATGCTTCGTGAACGCACCGACGAATTGCAGGTTGAACTAACATTCAGAAAAAGAGCAGAACTGGAACTGGTTAAAAAACACAACCTTTTTAAAAGTGTTCTCGACTTCTCTCCAAAAGGGGTCGCTATTACCGAGCACGATGGAACCATTATGGATTGCAATCGCGCCATTGCCGACTTGCTGAACACATCTTCCAAAGAAGGTGCCATCGGCGGAAATTTCTTTGACTTGCTGCTGACGAATAGCAGCACTGAAGCAAAGGACAGAATACGCGGAATGTTGCTCAATGGCTCTGATCGCAATGTTGAACATCAGTACGCAAAACCGGACGGAACACTGGCTTTTGTTGATTTAAAAGCAGGTGTTGTTAAAGATAATGCCGGAAAAGTATTGTACTATATTTTAATGGCAACAGATATCACCGGGCAAAAAGAATATGAGAATAACCTTCGTCAAACCTCCGATAAATTATCAACGCTGAATGCTACCAAAGACAAGTTCTTCAGCATTATTGCCCATGACCTGAAAGACCCCTTCAATGCCATTATTGGCTTCTCAGATTTATTGTATAAAGAGTTCGATAATTTTAATGAAGACGAGAAGCGAAGCTTTATTAAGAATATAAAAGAATCAGCCGAGAGCGTGTATAAACTACTGCAGAACCTGCTTGAATGGTCACGTTCACAAACCGGCAAAATGGATTACCGCCCGATTCCCATCGACCTGCAGGTGCTGGTAAAAGATGTTATCATGCCCATCAAACCTCAGGCTGATAATAAAAGCATCGCGATTATCCCCGGTATCGAAAACGATGTATTGGTGTATGCCGATGAGAATATGCTGAAAACCATTTTGCGTAATCTGATTTCAAATGCAGTAAAATTTACTTACAAAGGCGGTTCTGTGAGCATCACTTCTCAAAAATCGGAACGCCTTACCGCTAACGGCGAGCATATGGTGGAGGTCTCAATAACTGATACCGGTATGGGTATTCCATCGGAGTATATTGATAAACTGTTTAAGTTAGACGAAAAAATAAAATCAAGAGGTACCAACGAAGAGCAGGGAAGTGGTCTTGGGCTTATCTTATGTAAGGAACTCATTGAGAAAAACAAGGGTACCATTTCTGTAAAAAGTGAATTCGGAAAAGGAAGTGAATTTATTATTTGCTTGCCCG
>JBAXND010000046.1 GCA_037133915.1 Bacteroidota bacterium | reverse complement strand
CCGGGCTTATGCTTCGGCTTCTTTCAAACTTTTACCGGACAACAGTGATTTGAAATGGTTCTTTTTTTGATTTTGGATTCAATACCATATAGTCTGGCACCGGCAGATGCCGAAAAAGTGTGTATTTCGTTGCTATCACAATAGGATATTGAATTGCAGGAAATCCCATATACCCCCCCGCCGGAGGAATGGCTGAAATCATGTATTAAATTATTTTTTATTACAGCAGTATCGAAGGTTTCAGTTAAAATCCCATAAACATCTGCATACAGCGTCGTAGTGGTTGCAGATGTCAGGTTCGTTATAGAATTGTAACGAATATCGACGTTTGCAGTCCCTTTATAATATATAGCATAAATATACCCTTTGTTGTTCTTCGTGATATTTGAAATTGTATTATGATAACAATGAACATTCCCAGCTTGGGTATTATTGTAAATTACACCGATGAATGAGCCCTCAACTCCATTCTGAGAAATACCAGATATCGTATTAGAATCAATTTGAACATTACAAGTACACTCATTTCTTATAGCATAGAAATTGGATGTAGTGGCAGCAGGATTGGAACCTGTGATGACATTATTTGAAACAATAACCAAACCCAGTGTACCCGTCCCTGATATAACATAAATTCCTGCATCAATGATTGTAGATGATGCACTATGCAAATTGAGATTATTATGAGAAATTAAAACAGAAGGCTCCGCATAAGAAACGCTGTAAATACCGAGTATTCCAGCTTGATTATTCACACCGCTTCCATTATTATTATTAATAGTATTGTATGAAATATTACTTCCAAATTGATAGGTCATTGATATCGCGCCACAAGTACTGAGTGTGGTATTCGTCCCGCCGAAATTCAGGATGCTGTTTCCAGTGGTTGCGGAAGTACCACCGACATCATTTCCGGTGTCGCCCAGCGTAAATGGAGTCTGAGCATTATAACCTGAAATCATAACACCATAATGGCAATTCTGCAGCGTATTACTGTAAATCTTGTTATATGAATTAGTGCCAGCAGCAGAGGAAGGTGTTGAAAGAGCATTCTGCGCAGTAAAGAGGCTATTCACAATGTATATAGCCCTTGAACCCGTAGACGCAAATACCGAGGAAACCGCACTGTTGTTTCTGTTAAGAGTAATGACGCAATTTATAATAGTATTATGTTGACATCCGTTATTGGCGTTGAGCTGAAATAAACCGTACCCATACTCCATCGTCGAAGGATTAGAAGTATTCGGGTCATAGAGATCGATACCGTTGAAGGTCACATAATCGCAACCTACCAGTTGAATAATTCCATCCTGTATTGCTGAAGACGGTGTTGCAGTACCACCTCCGTATGCAGTAATTTTTGGATTGTTCCCAGCACCATTCTTCTGAAAAATAATAGGATTCGAAGAAGTTCCTGAAACAATTAGTGACAGTGTTGCCGAAATCGTTTCTATATGACCTGCCGCTACATTAAAGGTAACACCGCCTGTTCCCACCCCACTCCCATTCAAAGCAGCAATGGCTGCGCTTATAGTAGCATAATCACCCGGTATTGTTTTCGTACCGCTAATCTGTGCAAATACTACACTATTCAGTGTAATCAATAATGCGATAATCAGATTTTTTTTCATTTGGTATGTATTAGAAGGTAAATTTGAAAATTAACAAATTTCAATCTTCGCACATACGGAAGTAAGGGCTGGAAGGTCTATTGAATCCTACTTTAGAGACTATTGAACATTCACCGTATCTCCGGTATCTTTCTATCAACCAAATCACAGCACATTACAATCCCCATCTACAGACAGCAAATATATAAAATCCGTGATAATAAAAATAAAAAGTTAATTTTTTTATTATCCTGCAATAATCTTGGTGCCGCAGCCGGGTTTGCCCAGTTGTGAAGCTTCGGTAATGATGGTTTCGCCGCCGCCGTTCTCAACAAAATTAATGGCTGCCAGTACCTTCGGTGCCATACTGCCCGGAGCAAAATGACCATCGGCAAGGTATTGACGTGCTTCTGATACGGTAATTACGTCGAGTGTTTTCTCGTCGGGTTTGTGGAAGTTGATGCACACTTTGGGAACATCAGTAAGGATATAAAATTCATTGGCATGAATTTCTGTTGCCAGCAATGCCGATGCAAGATCTTTGTCAATTACGGCATCAATGCCTTCGAGCACGCCCGGTTTCTTGTAATATACGGGAATACCACCACCACCAACGGCCACCACAATCTGTCCGCCGCGTGCAATACTTTCGATGGTGTTACGATTATTGATTTTAAGAGGTGTGGGTGATGCCACTACTTTACGGTAGCCGCGTCCGCGCGGATCCATAGCAAATGAAGCGCCTGTTTCGGCAATAATTTTGTCAGATTCTTCTTTTGAATAGAAGGGTCCGATAGGTTTGGTAGGATTCTTAAAAGCGGGATCTTCTTTGTCGACCAGCACCTGAGTGATTAATGTAATAACATCGCGCTCAATGTTGTGCTCGGTCAGCAGGTTTTTGAACTGCTGTTCGATAACGTAACCGATAAAACCCTGTGAGTACGCACCGCAGATATCAAGCGGCATTTCGGGAACATCGTGCATTTTAGCGCCTGCGATGTTCTGAAGTAAGATATTGCCTACCTGCGGACCGTTACCGTGTGTTACCACGAGGTCGTAACCGTTCTTAACAAGTTCCAGAAGGTTCATGCAGGTATCCTTTGCATTCTGTTCCTGTTCGTTGATGGTACCTTTTTGATCGCCTCTGAGCAGGGCATTTCCGCCAAAAGCAACAACTGCTAATTTTCTCATAATTGGTTTTGTCTGTTATGTTTATTTTACTAAATCTCTATGGTTAAAAGCATCTTATCCGTACCCTGAGCTTGTCGAAGGGTACATTAAACAGGGCGCAAAACTAAAAAGAAAATTTCAGAAAATGGCGTTATCAGTCAAAAAACCAGTATAAATATTGTGGTGTCAGCCAGATAAACGCATAATTCAGCAGGTAAATAATAACCATCATTACTTCCGTTTTGCCTGCGACACGCTTTGTATAGGATATCAATAGATGTACAATAATCAGCAGTGGAATAATGAACACCAGAAACAGATAAAAAAGGACAACCACCAGCGGCCAGACAAACCTGAACGTATTGTTGGGAAACAAATCTTTAGGGTCAAATGCCGATGAGCTTCCTCCGTTGCCGAATACCTGCATCAGCCCGTTGGCATAGAATGGAAACAATCTCCAGCCGATGTTGAAAATGAGCAGGCTCAGCACCAGCATCAACAGTCGTTGCCCCACGCTGCATTCTTTTCTGAACAGTGAAACTACAGACAGGGCAATTGAAACCAGCGCAAATGTCATCCCAAGGCTTATGCATATTATGCGAAAGATATAATGAGGGTCGTCGGAAACGCTGCCTGCCATCACCCCGTTTCCACTTTCCATCATGACCGTATATGGCTGGAAACGTCCTGCAAAAGGAATCCCCACTGCCAGCAGAACGGCAATAAAATATTGAATTTTCAGGATGCGCGGAGTATTCACCACTATAGCTTTGGATACAAATATATCAAGCAAACGGCACAATAGCAAATCTTTGTCGGCATAAAGACAGTATTATACCATTATTTAAATAGAAATTATTTGGAAGCGTCCGTCTAAAATTAGTAATATTGCACTTTTAATTATTAAACGAGAATAACTTATTAATTATCCTGAAAATGAACACGAAAGAGCAATTTGTCGCCATCAAAAAGTTCGTTGATGACAACTTCCTGCATTTTAATGCGGGTGTAGTAAAAAGGGCTGCACAAGCCTACGTCAAACACCTTGATGAAGGCAATAAAATGTTCCTGGCTATGGCCGGAGCCATGAGTACTGCCGAATTGGGCATAACACTGGCGGAGATGATCAGGCAGGACAAAATACATGCAATTTCATGTACCGGAGCCAACCTCGAAGAAGATTTATTTAATCTGGTTGCCCACAATCATTATGAAAATGTTCCCAACTACAGGCATCTTACGGCACAGGACGAAGAAGACCTGCTGAAACGTCAGCTCAACCGCGTTACCGACGTGTGCATTCCCGAAGAGGAAGCCATGATACGCATTGAAGCACATGTTTTCGATTTGTGGCAGAAAGCCGAAGCCGAAGGCAAACGCTATTTTCCATACGAAATCATGTATCAGCTCATCCGCAGCGGAATCATTGAAAAGTATTATCAGATAGACCCCAGAAACTCCTGGATGCTCGCAGCCTGCGAAAAGAACATTCCCATTTTTGTTCCGGGATGGGAAGACAGCACCCTTGGCAATGTATTTTTGGCCAAGCACCTCAAAGGCATGATTAAAGATCCCGGTATCTTCCGCAATGGTATTGAAGCCATGGGTGTACTGCTCGACTGGTACCGTAAAAATACAGCCGAGAACTCGGTTGGTTTCTTCCAGATTGGCGGCGGAATTGCAGGTGACTATCCTATCTGCGTGGTTCCCATCATCACACAAGACCTGAAAGAAAAAGCCAAAGTGTGGAGTTACTTCTGCCAGATCAGCGACAGCACAACATCATACGGTTCATACAGCGGCGCAGTTCCCAATGAAAAAATCACCTGGGGAAAGCTCAACAAAGACACGCCCAATTTCATCATAGAAAGTGATGCAACTATTGTAGCACCGCTTATCTTTGGATATATTCTCGGGCAGTAAGTTTAAGGAAAGCCCGCATACAGGGCTGAGCAAAATTATTACAACGCCTTATCAGATGTGCTTCGTGCCACTGATGAGGCGTTCGAGTTTTGAGGTCTGCGTATCCCAGTTATAGTTTTGCAGTACAAAATCGTGCCCGCTCCGGGCTATCTCTGCCGCTTTCTCAGGATGATTGAGCAGATAAATAATATGCTGCGCGTATTCTTCGGGTGCAGAGCCTACCAGAATATCCTTTCCGTCAACAGCCGCTAATGCCTTGTTGGCAAGCGGCGAGGTAATACACGGAATCTGCATGGCCATCGCTTCAAGCAATTTGTTTTGCAAACCGGTACCGATTTGCATGGGTGCGATAAAGATATGTGCGGAGGCGTAGCATTCGCGTATATCTTCCACCCATCCGCTAATGGCTACATGCTCAGAGGCAAGTGCCTTCACGGCAGCCGACGGGTTCGCTCCGGCAATCATCAGCTTCACACCGGGATTAATGCGGTGTACTTCAGGGAGCACATTATTTACCAGATATTCCACGCTATTCACATTGGGCGGATACGACATATTGCCGGTAAACAGCAGCTCATATTTTTTTTCATGCTCCATCGGACTGAACAGTTCTTCATCAACACCGTTGGAAACAATCACTATTTTATCTTTATCGGGATGACAGATGGCCGAACGGTCGGGCTCGGAGATGATAATAAGATTATCGAATATATCAAACATTTTTGCTTCGTAAGCAGCCACCCGTTTCGACTCCATACCCAGAAAGGGCCGGATATAAAAAGGCATGGAATCTTTCATGCGCCCTGCCCCGACCGAGAACACATCCTGAAAGTCGAGTGTTGTGGGAATACTGAGCTTTTCGGCATAGCGGGCAGTACGTATCAACTGGCAAAACACATGGTCGGGTTGAACCGTATGCATAATCTCCTCAATCTTCTTTTGCATCCTGCACCTATAGAAATATCCTGCCTGCAGCGGTCGTCCCGTCAGGAAGGCTTTCAGTAAATTAAAATAGATACCGGCCTTGCCAAGCTGAATGATATGAATGCTTTTGCAGAAAGGACGGAGGTTTGCTTCGGCTTCGGGGTGAAGCGCTACGTCGTTCAGACAGCAAAGATGTATTTCGTGGAAACGGGAAAGATACTTCAGATGATGGTATGCACGCAGCTTATCTCCTTTCTCAAGGGGATACGGAACTCTCGGTAAAACAACCAGCAGACGCATGCGTGATTTTTTTGTAAAAATAGAAAAATGCAGCCACTATATTGCAATAATTTCATTTGAGGCAGGAAGACAGAAGTAAAGAGCCACAGCCTGAAACATTTCTTTCAAAAAAAAGAATGACCGACCACCGGGTCGGTCGCTGTTTTTTATCCCTGACGGTATTCGCTGAAGGTTCCGTTTTTGAAAAAGATAACAATCCGCTCAATTTCTTTATCTGCAACTGAGCTGTCAATCTTCACCGGAATCTTTTCACTTTTGGGAAGCGGCTTTGCAGGTTCCTCCTTTTTAGTCGGTTCAATAACTTCTTTTTCAACAACTTGTATTTGTACCGGTTCGGGTGGAACGGAAACAGAAAGAGGGCTAATCTCCGGTTCTAGTTTCTTAACTTCCACTTTTTTAGCAGGTTCTGTTGAAAACAGGTCCGGCTTAATCATTATTCCGGCGCCATGAATGAGCCATTCCGGATTGATATCCGGATATACATTTAATATACGGGTAATAAAATCGAGGCTTGGTTGATTGCGTCCGGAAAGAATATGCGAGATACCCGAACGCTGAACTCCGATCTTGTCGGCGAACTGTGAAGCGCTCATATTTTTAACTTTCAATATGAGTTGAATCCTTTCAAGCATTTCCATGGCGTTTACTTTTGTTGATAAATTGTTGACAAAGTTAAATCAATTAATAATACCATTTGTAAACAATATCAAATTACTTTTGTAACATCAGTAAATTTCAGTTAACTTAAAGCAATTTTAATTGAATATTTAATTATTATATTACCTTTCAGAATGTTACATAAATTACTTCATTTGTTGAATGATGTACACAACAATTAATTAACTTATTGAAGTACAACATTAAATAACACTCATTATCACCTGATTAGCAAATTTATAGTTTTGTATATTGCACTCTAATTTACATTTTTAACAGACTATCCGATTGTTTACAATTGTATTCACAATTGTAACAAATATACTGGTATTGACAATTGTAGCGTAATTATTTAATCGGTTGTTTTTTAATCTAATGTATTTTTGTTAGATATAAATGGACACATTTGTAGCATACTTCATTTTTGCGTTTTCATACGAGAAATATCTTGCATAAATCAAGTATTTCTTTCCCTTTTCGGATGAGAAATATGGGCCCGAGAAGGTGAAATTATTCCATAACAAACAACAATATATATTTCAAGACTGAATGCCCCCTGCCCTATTCCGGAGTCAGAACCGCTAACCAAAAACATCTCCTTGCGGTACAATTTTGAATCGGGTACGAACCAAAATTTCATCATACATCGAGATTAAATCATATCTATTTGCATAATATCTTAGTCGGGGATTCATAAAAAATGGAATGAGAAAAATTCAATAAGACAAATTTTCCGATGCAAAAAAATGACCGTTCACCTTTGGCCGAAAAAAAAGCATGTTCGTCTTCGGCAAAAAAATGATGGGTTCTATTAATCAAAATTCAGAAAGCAAAACTGAAAATCGGTCAAAGGCATTTTTCGAATGTCACCATTATAATTTCTAAGCCGGAGTTCCTCCCGTGTCCTTATCCCCTGTTTTGAGCAAAAATGGCTGAGATATTTCCGCACTGCGGTAAATGAAATCAGAAATATGGCAGGGAAAAGAGGTTAAACATAGCAGCAGAAACACGCTTAGGCTTCTGTCGAAGGGCTTTTCATGAAACAGTACATCGGGGGGTGATTTGGTATAAAAAGACCGTAAACGAAAGGATTTTGTTTAAAAAACGAAATTGTGCAACGATAAATAGAAATCGGCGGAAGCTGATGCCCCGCCGATTCGTTTACATAAATATTCTTGTTTGAAACGCCCCTTTATTCCAAAACAGGTTTGGCTTTCGATGTTCGCTTGTAATCTCCTTCAAAGCTTACATTGAGTCCTGCTCCGCATTCGCAGTTACCTTTCTGGCAGCTGACTTCAAATACACCCTTTTTCAGGTAGAAAGAGCGGTTGTGGATTATTTTTTTCGTTTCAGCACGGCATCATAGATACGTGCCTGCATCATAGAACGTATGCCTGATTCCACCAGTTTATTATTGGCCGAATACGGATACGTTCTGTTAGAGAGGAATACAAATATCAGGTCATATTTTGGGTCAACCCACACAAAGGTTCCGGTAAATCCGGAATGCCCGAAACTCGCGTCGGATGCATCTTTGCATGTTGCGCCTTTATCGCGTTCGGGAGCAGGCTTATCAAAGCCTAGCCCACGGCGGTTTCCGCTGAACTGGTATTTGGTAAACTCATTTATGGTAGATGCTTTGAAGTAGCGTTTGCCGCCGTATTCGCCTTCCTGCAAAAGCATTTGAAGCAAAATAGCCAGATCATTTGAATTGGAAAAAAGGCCTGCATGTCCACCAATTCCACCAAGCATTGCAGCACCCTGATCGTTCACATCGCCTATCAAATCCTGCTTTCTGAAAAAGGTATCTTTTTCGGACGGAATAATGCGTCCCAGGTCAAAATAATTGCGTGGCTGATAGCACAGCGTAACCAGTCCAAGAGGCTTGTAGAAGTTATCGCGAACGTAATGGTCGATAGTCATGTTGGTTTGCTTCTCGATAATTTTCTTCAGAAGATAAAATCCCAGGTCGCTGTAGAGATAGTTATCATGAGTGCGCAATTCCGATTTTATGATGGCAGAATAAATTGTATCCTGATAATCGCCACGGATATAAAGACCTTCGGCAACACGATACGGAAAGCGTGCCGACTTCACTTTGCTGTAAATATTGGTATCGCACACACCGGCAGTAATTGTTTTTTTATAGAACGGAATCCACGCCTTTAGCTGTGCCTGATGCGCCATCAGGTTACGGATAATGATATTTTCTTTATTCGTGCTATCCAGCTCCGGCAGGTATTTCACGAGTTTATCATCAAGTTTAATCAACCCCTGTTCGTACAGGCGCATGATGGAAATGGTCGTGGCAGCAACTTTAGTCAGTGATGCAAGATCGTAGATGTCGCTGTTGAGTACGGCATTCTTTTTATCGTATGTATGATATCCGAACGACTTATGATAAACCACATTTCCTCCGACGGCCACGAGTACCTGACAGCCCGGAAAAATCTCATCCTTGATTCCTTTTTTGGCAATGGAATCAAGCGGATCAAAATCCTGAGAGCGTATGCCTTCGTCTTCAGGAATTGAATATTTGAGCCTGATTTTTTTTGTATCGAAACCGGCATTTACATTAAACATATTGCCGACGCTCACCGGCAGTCGACCATCGACCGGAATGCCGCCAAAAATGGCTTCAGCACCTGCCTGCTGGCAGTAGTCATTATCCTGATAATTTATGTACAGGCCAGCAATTCCTTTGGTATCGCCTAATCCTGCCAGTGAATAAGGACTTGCAAAAACATCAAGCACTATAGGTTTAATGGCTTTGACTGATTTCACAAGGTCGAGCATGGCGGGAGATATCCCGAAATTCTTTTCAGGGCTGTTGGTATTGCTGTGCAATGCCACTATTACAAGGTCGAAGGCGGCAAGTTTTTCCAGGATATTATCTTTCTCTGATGAAGAGAATTCGGCATCCAGATTGAAATGTGTCACCGGAGCGTAATTATCAATAATCTCCTGAAAGTGCGTGCCTGTTTTATGACCGACACACAAGGTTGCAATCTTTAATGAATCGAGATTCCGAAGAGGCATCAGGCTGTCGGCATTCACAATTAATGTTGTGGCAGCTTCGTACAGGCGGCGGTTGATAAGGTCTGACGTTGAGTTATTGATATCTGAAAAAATGTTTTTGGCATCAATTTTTTTCTTCGAAGCCAGACCGAATTTATATTTGAATTCAAGAATTTTTTTGCAGCGTTTATCAATTTCTGCCTGACTAATGGTTCCAGCAGCAATGGCTTTTTTTATTCCGTCGATAGCAGCAGGAACATCGGGCGGCATCAGCAAAATATCGATTCCTGCCTGCGCAGCTTTTACGGCCATATCGCCGGGAGTATAATAATCGGCAAGTCCTTTCATTCCCATGGCATCAGTAAAAACAAGTCCTGAAAATTCCATCTTGCCTTTCAATAAATCAGTGACCGCAGGCTTTGACAGGGTTGTCGGTGTATTCGCATTCGTGTCTAAAGCGGGTATATTCAGGTGAGCCACCATGACCGATGCCAGTCCGTTTCTGATTAATTCGCGGAATGGATACAAATCAACAGAATCGAGCATTGCCAGGCTATGGCTGATGGTGGGTAATGTTTTATGTGAATCTTTATCGGTATCGCCGTGACCGGGAAAATGTTTGCCGCACGCCATCAGACCGTTGTCCTGCATTCCTTTCATATAAGCAATACCTTTCAGTGCAACGTTGCGTTTATCTTCGCCAAAGGAGCGATAACCAATCACAGGATTTTTGGGATTTGAGTTGATGTCAATATCGGGTGCGAAATTGATGTTGATTCCGATTCGTTTGAATTCGGATGCAATCTCAGCGCCCATTTCATAAATCAGATTATCATTTTTTATTGCGCCCAGAGTCATTTGTTTCGGAAAAGAAACGGTGCTGTCTTTGAGTCTCATGCCCAATCCCCATTCGCCGTCAATAGCAACGAATAGCGGTGTTTTGGCAATCTTCTGCCAATAGTTTGTCATAGCGGCTTCGCGCACCGGTCCGCCCTGAAAAAAGATGATTCCGCCCACATTATAATCAGTAATAAATTTGGTAACATCGGCATTTTCGGCAAGTGTTTTATTTGAATAAGCCGGTATCATTATCATCTGTGCGATACGTTGTGTGGGTGTAAGCGTTTTGAAGACAGAATCGACCCAGGCGGTTTGCCTGTCGGGTGGGTTTTTTGGCATTGTTGCGGGTAAATTGTGATTACCGGCATCGCTGATAAAAATAAAGGTAAGCAGCAATGCTGCTATGAATGATAGAAATACAGGGCGTTTCATCAATTAAATGTTTATTTCGGGTTAAGAACGGAAATTACTCATAAAATAATATGTGTCTTGCTGTCTTTCTTCATTTTTGCTAACAGCGGAATGTTTATGCCGGATATGACGTAAAACATTTAATGCGCGCTTCCAATCAGGAGTTGAAATGTATATATTTGTTCAAACGAAAATTTAAACACATGAAAAAATCTATTGTTCTTGCGTGTCTGGCGGTTCTGTTTGTGCTGAACGTTTCGGCTCAGATTGATGGTACCGGATGGTATTTTGGTATTGGATATAATGTTGGAAGCACCAAAAACAAGCCGTTGAATTATATCGTGGATAAGTACAACAGCATACGTCCTTATCTCGATCATAAAATGGACAACAATCATATACTTCAGGGCATGGCATTAAGCTCTAATTTTTTTGTAGACGGTTTCAGTTTTGATATGGGATGGACGGGCAGACACACCAATCTTTATGCACAGGGAATCGACGGCAGTGGTGTTGACCGCAGGCGGGATATCAAGCTTCGAGACAATAGTTTTTATATGGGTTTCGGAGGTCGCTTTATGCGGCTGGGACCACTGCAGGCGATATTAGGTTTTTCGATGGATATAGGCGCTTACAAAGCACGCACACGCGTTTACGCTACCACGGATAAGGCACCTGATTATACCAAACTGGACGAAGGTCTGAACTTCGGAATATCGCCCAACATTGATTTTCGTTTCTATTTTGGTGATCGCGGACCGTCTATTTCAGTAAAGCCCTATTACCAGTTTCAATTAGTAAAATCAGACCTCAACGACCTGAATGAGGCGCTCAATCCCACGGCACTCACGGATGCCGATTTTGAGGGTTGCCGGGGATATTTAAGCAACTTCGGAGCAGAATTTAAACTGATGCTGCCCTTGGCAAGGCGGAAATAAAAAAAGTAATTCGCCGTGAAGCAAAAAAAAAACTCCATCCCGTTGTTGGGATGGAGTTTTTTTTGAGAAAAATAATCGTCTACAAATGTATCAGTTTTTCAATGGTACGTTTGTCACCGGCAGTAAACCTGACAAGGAATACACCCTGAACTTTCCCCACCATATCATCAGTAATCTCGTATGTATAATTGCCTTTACGCAGATTCACATTTTCCATCAAAACGGCTATCCTTTTTCCTGCAACGTCAAATATTTCAAGAGACACATTGTCGTCTTCCTGCAGTGTGAATACCAGATTTGAATTACCGTCGAACGGGTTGGGATAGATGCTGAGTGCACCATTGCCATTGTTCTCGTCGATGCTTGTAGTGATAATTGTAACGGTATCAAGAAGCGTGTCGCTGCCGCACTGGTTGAAGGCCACTAACTGTACGTAATAGTTGCCTGTTGCTCCATAGGTATGAACAGGATTATCGACCGTTGTATTCGTGTTATCACCGAATGCCCAGGCAAAACTGGTTGAGTTTGATGAGGTATTTGTAAAGGTAACGTCGGCGTTATTCACAACAAACGTAAATCCGGCAACAGCACCCGGAACAATAGAAACCTGAGTACACTGAATTGTAGTCGTGTCGCAGTTATTATAAGAAGAAACGCAGATATCGGCATTGCCATAATAGCCGGGAGTCCAGGTAACGCTAAGACTATCACCGAACGGAGTTATTGTGCCGGCACCTGCAGGAGAAATTGTCCAGATAAAACCAAGAGCATTTGCAGAGCCCGTGAGATACGGTGTAACAGTTTCGCCCGGGCAGATAAGCAGGTTACCATTAGGATTAGAAGGAATAGTTGGAGCCGGAAGAACAGTAATAATTAATGAAGAAGCACCCGTAGTATCACAAGCATTGCTTGCTGTAACGCTTACGGTAGCTGTACCGGAGAATGTGGGTCCCCAATAAACAGTTCCTGTTGAGCCGTTGCCGATTATTGCACCTGCTGCCGGTGGTGTAAGTGTCCATTGGAAGTCAGTTGCGTTTGTAGAGCTAACGGTATAAGCTGTTGAAGTTGTTCCCTGACACAGTGTATTTGAACCGTGAATGGCTGAAGGTGTTCCGGGAAGTCCGCCAACTACAATAACGGTATCAGTAAGAGCGCTGGTGCCGCAGTTGTTGGTTGCAGTAACGCCTATAGTCGCGTTGCCAATGTATCCGTTAACCCAGGTAACCAATGCTGATGCACCGGTACCGCTTATTGTTCCGGCACCGGCCGGTGTGATTGTCCAGTTGTATGTAGTAGCATTGGTTGCAGTAGTTGTATACGTGCTTGTTGGGTTTCCCTGACAAACAGAGTTAGGTCCGGTAATGTTAACAGGAACGCCGGGGATTGGGTCAACAATGACATTCAGGTTAGTTGCGCTGCTTGTTCCGCAGGCGTTGGTTGAAGTAACACTTAGTGTTGCAGTACCGCTGAATCCAGAATTCCAGGTAACAGATCCGGTTGTTCCTGTACCGATTATACTTCCTGCGCCTGATGGTGATAAAGTCCAGTTAAATGAAGTTGCATTTGTTGCGGTGGTAGTATAATTTCCTGAAGGTGTTCCCTGACATATAGGACTTGTACCGCTAATAGCTGTGGGTGTTCCCGGAATCGGATTCACACTAACGTTCAGACTTACAGCAGTACTTGTACCGCAGGAGTTGGTTGATGTAACTGCAATAGTGGCATTACCGCTGAAAGCAGTATTCCATGATACGGTTCCTGTTGTACCCGTGCCGGAGATTGAACCTGCACCTGAAGGTGAAATTGTCCAGTTGTAAGATGAGGCATTAGTTGCACTGGATGTATAAATTCCGGAAGTTGTTCCCTGACAAATACTGTTGCTACCGGATATCGCAGAAGGCACTCCCGGTAATGGGTCAATAACAACGTTCATGGTAACCGGTGCACTCGTACCGCATGTATTGGTTGAGGTAACACTTACAACAGCATTGCCGCTGTATCCTGTATTCCAACTAACAGTTCCTGTTGAACCGGTACCGCTGATTGTGCCTGCTCCTGAAGGAGTAAGACTCCAGTTAAATGATGTTGCATTGGTTGCACTGGAAGTAAAACTTCCTGAAGTTGTACCCTGACAAATCGGTGTAGTACCGCTTATAGCAGTAGGAACTCCGGGTGTTGGGTTAATTGTGATATTAGTACTGGTTGCAGTGCTTGTTCCGCATGAATTGGTAGATGTAACACTGATAGTAACATTACCATTGTAACCTGTATTCCATGTAACAGTGCCTGTTGTTCCAGTACCGCTGATGGAACCGGCTCCAGCAGGTGAAATAGTCCAGTTATAAGATGATGCGTTTGTTGCAGTGGTTGTATAGGCTCCTGAAACGGCACCCTGACAAAACGAAACGGCACCTGATATAGCTGTAGGTACACCCGGAACCGGATTGATTGAAACCTGAGTGGTAGTAGCGGTGCTTGTTCCGCATGAGTTCGTGGCAGTAACACTGATTGTTGCATTACCTGTGTAACCGGTATTCCAGGTAACTGCACCGGTTGTGCCCGTACCTGTAATCGTTCCGGCACCAGCCGGTGTTAATGACCAGTTGAGTGTAGTTGCATTGGTAGCAGTGGTGGTATAATTACCGCTTGTTACACCCTGACAAAAGCTGCTTGTTCCCAAAATAGTTGTTGGAACGCCTGCAGTAGGATTCACAGTTATATAAGTAGTATCAACACCTGAGCAGCCGTTGATATTTGTTACAGAATAAATAATCATATGTGTTCCGGGACCGGCAACGGCAGGGCTGAATGTGCCGGCATTTGTATTGGTGATACCGGTACCTGTCCATAAACCACCTGATGTTGCAGCGGTAAGGTTAAAGGGACTTGCAGTCTGGCACAAGGGTGAAACACCGTTAATAGTTGCATTCGCTTTATAGCCTGCCAATGCAAACGGAGTAGGATTAAAATTATTCCAGTTACTGATGGTAAGCTTGCTGAGTGCAGGCGATGCCTGATAAACGGCAACAGGTGTAGATGTATTCTGCCACTGTGGTACAACCTGCCAGTGAGCAATCCTATCATAGAATCCGTCAACCAGTGAATCAAAGTACAACGTAACACTTGCCTGAGAAAGTGAACCGGTACCTTTACCAATATGATGATAGAAATGATTCGTTACATAACATATCCCATTTTCCTTGTTGCTGATTGCAAAGCCGTCGTTGGTGGCATCGTGATTAACGAAGCGGACCTTGAACGTATCTGCAGCAGCACTTGGGGGTGTAAGGTCGGCAGGTCTGTACACAGTACCTGTTCCCACAGGGAAAGTATATGCAGCAGCTGAAGCTACAGCGCGGGAAAGCCATCCTGAAGCGCCTGTACTCACAAACCCGGTATTACGGGTAATAGCAGCAGCGCCAGTGTTGTCAACAAAAAGAGTGCTGTTGCCTGTTGAAATCTCTCGATTGCCCAGAGCAAGCAATGTCTTTACCCTTGCCGACACCGTCATTGACTTCACGCCGGTACCATCAAGAACAAGTTTATTAAAATTTGTAGGATTACTGCCACCAATTTGCTGTGCGGCACCAACCATTACAACACTTCCGGCAGCACTTGTAAAAACGCCATTGGCAGCATTATTGGTCCAGTTTCCGGTAATGATAATGCTATCGTTACTCGTAATGTGGCCATTATTCTGGTTGATATAATTACCATCAACATACGCTTTAGTACCAGCTTTCAGCACAAAGTAGCAGTTGTTAGTTACCAGATAAGCTTGGCCCCTCACCTGATTAATTCCTGTCCAGCCTATGAGAGTAGCCATAGCTGCGACGATGAATAAATAATTACGCTTCATATTAGAAAATTTTAGGGTTCTAAATTAATATTTTATTTAATACTACGTTCTATTATGTTAAAAGAATATATAATTGATGAAAAATCTTCCGTTAATAGGCTCGCTTCAGGAGTATAAGCAGGCATAATAATTTTCTCTCCGGGGCCATATTCTTCTTTGAATTTCACCGACCCGACTAATATTTTATATTCTCCCATACCTGATGAGCAGGTTGCTTGTTTTACTTTCCAAATTTTACCTTCAGGAACAGTCAGCATTCCACCTTGAGTAAGTTCAACGGTAATCAGCTTTTCGCCTTTTGCAGAATCGGCAACTGATGGTGCTTGCATTTTGCGGGCAGTAATTTCATCTTGCTTAAGCCTGATGCGGGTATTCATGCTGTCGAGTTTATGCTGATCAACACTACCGTTCTTTTCAAACTGCTGTTGCGTCCATTTAAGCAACTCATCCGTCATTTGCTGAATCTCCGGATCCATAGACTGAGCTTTTATTGTAAACGGAAGCATCGTCATTATTACTATGACGAAAACTCTGAGTACACCGGTTATCAATCGTTTCAACAAAACAATAGTTATTTAAATAGTAACAACATTAAATTCAATGGCCGAAATAAAATAATACACAGGGCTTGAGCCGGAGCCGTATAGTACTTTGACCTGATCGCCTGCCTTCAGCCAGATTGGTCCTGAAGGCATTTTATTGGGATAATAATAACTTGTAAGAGCCAACGAATACAAGCTATATGTATCGGAACCGTTGATATTAAAAATGTAATCGGGCATGTATCCACCACTACGATAGCCTGCCATGTGCTCAATTTTCCAGACCTTTCCGCTAGGGACTGTTCCAATAACATATGAGTTTTGTGTGCTGTTTCCACCAAGGGTTATCACCTGATTAAACACCAATGTATTTGTTTGGCAGATGGCCGCAAAAGCTCCTAATACAAAGACAATACTGAAAACAATCTTTTTCATAATTTGAATTTTACAGCGATACCATCAGAATTATGCTGAGTTAATCTACACTTTTACGGAACAATATTAAATTCAATTACTGTAATCAGGGGTGTTATGGTTACCTGAGGGGGTGTGTAAGCATTACAATCCTGATAGACGCCATCGAGCCACCAGGGCGCATAACAGCTATTACCTCCCGAATGTGCATATTGAGCAGGCGTAGTTTGCTGAATAGCGCCAACCGTAGAACCCGCGGGCAACCAAACAATATTACTTGTTGTAGTAGTAGGATTCAGCGCATAGCTGATGCTGTTGATACTGATATTATTCCTACCCGCAAGAGCTGTTGCAGTATATGCCGTAACATATTCATCGCGGGAGTAGCTGCTGCCAACACCACAACCACAGCTGCCACCAAGACTCTGACTATATTTTATATACGCCAGATTCGGCAGAATCACGTTTTCTATTTTCCATACTTTGCCAACAGGAACAGTTTCGACAGTGGTTCCAATAAGTTTCACCTGACTAAAGTGCAGGGTGTAATTCTGTGCTCCGGAAATAAGTGCCGACAGTAGCAGAAGTGCAGTAAATAATGTTGTTTTGGTTTTCATTCGTTTATGGAGTAACAAGATTAAATTCTATTACGCTTATGTAAAGTGCGTTCGTGCCGGTTTTTAAAGTTGTTCCGGCAGGAAGCCACAATGGTAATTCTGTTACCTGACCAATACCAATATCTGTGGCGGCTTCCGAATTATAGCGACTATAATTTTCTGCCCACCGGCTGGCGCGGTTTATCACAACAGCGCTTCCATTCACTTCAATACTTTTAAAAATGGTATAATAGCTGTTATCACTGATTCCCGATGACGGAACTAAAACATCTGTTGACATTACACTTTCCACTTTCCAGACCGAGCCGGACGGAACAGTTGCAAGCGTACTGCCAATCAGCTTCACCTGACTGAAGTGGAGTGTATAGTTTTGTGCTTCGGCAAAAAATGCCGACAGTAAAAGTATCGCAGAGAAAAAAGCAGTTTTAGTTTTCATTGGTTTATGGAGTAACAAGATTAAACTCAATAGCAGATACAAATCCTTTTAACCAAAACGTACTGCTGTAATTATTGGTACTGTTTTCATAAACGCGCAATGTGTAAGTTCCTGCATGAAGCCAAATCGGAAACGTTGCCTGATAGCGCTCCATGGTATATGATGACTGGCTGTAAAAATATCCGTAAAGCATGTTATTATCCAATGATATTGCCGATAAATTCTGGTACCATCCGTTAGCATTTCCGTAGAGCACTGTTGAACTTGCAGATTCAATTTTAAGAACGGTTCCGGGGTCAACAGTAATTGATTGAGAAAACACATTTGCCTGCCAGCTGCCCGTACATTGCCCACCAAAATCCCATGTTTTCACAGATTTGAATTGCAGATTATACTGAGCTAACGCCAGATTGAGCGCCAGTATTGAAAAAGCTATTGTTATAAAAAACTTCTTTGTCATATTACGGTGTTACCAACATAAATTCAATTGCAGTTACATATCCTTTTGGATAGTAGCTTGCACTCAAGCCACTGCTGCTTTGATCGAAAAGTTTAAGCGTATACGTTCCTGCAGGCAGCCACAACGGAAATTGACTCTCAGCAGTAACATTTGAATTATTATAAGAAATAAGAATAGTATTCTCAAGCGCCAAGCCACATTGAATATTCGGATAGAACCAATTATTATTGTACATATTGCTGACACTGGCCGATTCAATTTTCAGAACTGTTCCCGGGTCAACAGTAATAGTTTGGGAAGCAAGCGTAGCGCCCCATTGATTTTGCCCCTGCCCGCTCAGCGAAAAGTTCTTCACAGATTTGAACTGCAGGTTGTACTGCCCGAACGAAACGTGAATCGTGCATAAAATGAATGCAATGCTTACAATAATTTTGGCTTTCATTTTCATCAGGGTGTTGTCACCACATTAAATTCAATAACAGAAATCATACTAGTTTTCCCTGTCGGCTGCACCGTTGTTCCTGCAGGTGCCCAAAAGGGAAACGCAGTTGAAATGGGAGTACGTGCATAACTATTGCCGTCATAAAAAGAAAAGGGTATCAAACAAACAGCAGTACTGTTAATTATCGCAGTAGCGAAGGTAGAATAATCCATATAAATCCCTACGTAAACGGCACTTTCAAGCTTCCACACCTTATTAACAGGCACTGTGTAACTGGTTCCGTTTGTCAAAATCAAAACCTGATTAAAGGTGAGGGTTTTTGATTGCGCCATGGCCGAATATCCCGCCAAAGCGAACACGAATAAAGCAATGCAAAAACTATAGAATTTCTTTTTCATTATGGTGTGACTAGATTAAATTCAACAACACTGATATAATTTATATTCGTGAAAGCCGCCAGTGTTGTTCCGGCAGGCAACCATATGGGCAATGCCGTCAGGTTCATATCAGATGTTGCATTGGGGTCAACATAGCTTGAATAATAAATTCGCGCACTACCCGAAGTATTTCGATTTATATAGACAGTATTGCCGTTTACCTTGATGGCTGATGAAACGGCCGACCAGGCAAGACTTGTTCCGATAGCATTCAGATCGCTGCTGTGCATCACCGATTCAATTTTCCAAATTTTTCCTGCAGGTACCGTATCTAAAGACGAAACAAGTAATACTGTATTAAAACGAAGTGCATAGCCCTGCGCCCATATTTTCTCTGCAAAAGCAGAAAGAACAAGATAAACAGCAACAATCATTATTAATCTTTTCATTTCTTTTACGGTGCTATGATATTAAATTCGATAACACTGATTTTATAAACCCCGCTACCGGCGGCTAGTGTTGTGCCTGCCGGAAGCCAAATATTAGTATTTAAAACCGCTGCTGTTGCATTTGACATATAAGATGAACCGCTTGCATCGCTTGTGGCAAGGTAAACACTGGTTCCGTCAACAGTTATGACTGTCTGAGTCTGTGCCGAACCGCAGCTTGAGGAGCCCCAGCAAAATGCTGATGTGAGTCGGGTGGCCGGCAGAACACTCTCAATTTTCCAGGCCTTGTCTGTTGGGACAGTTTCAACGGTACCAACCAGCTTCACTTGATTGAACTGTAATGTGTGCTGCGCAAAGAGCCGTGTATTAGAATACAGCATGAGCACAACAATGCAAAATATAAACAGCCCAAGTTTTTTCATGACTATGGAGTAGAAAGATTAAATTCAATTACACTGATGTAGGCTACGTTTGAACCCGTTTTAAGAGTAGTCCCGGCAGGCAGCCACAACGGAAAGTGTGTGCCCCAACCCAGATTCTGAGGAGACCCGGAAGAATAGCCTGTATTGTAAATCCCATTGAGTTGCACAGAAATCGTCACCCCGTTAATTAAAATATTTTGATCAGAAATAGCCTGATTATATCCAAACTCCATGCGTGGCGACGCAACTCCTTCAACTTTCCACACTTTGCCTGTGGGAACAGTTTGCTGAGTACTGCTAACTAAAATTGCCTGACTAAACTGCAGCGTATAGCTTTGCGCATTTGCACCAACGCAAAGCAGCAAAGCGAACATTATTCCTGTGAGCAGTAGTTTTTTCATCTTAAGGGACAAGTAAAAATTCAATTATAGAAAGCTGTGCCTTACATGAAAAAGAATTTGAAACGGTTGCGTAAGGCGTGAATTTATATGTTGCGCTCGTTGAATATACAGTTGCAGCCATTGAAGTGCCAGCGCGCAGCCACAATGTCCCGTCAAGTGTTTGCAGGGTGTAAGCGCCATTCTCATATATTCTCCGTTTCAGGAAACCTCTGTCAGGGCCACCATCGTCAACAATAATAGCCCAGGTGGTAACGTAATTTGCGTAATTACTGGCAGAGCAATTATTATACAGTGTTACATCACCTTGATACATCAGTGGACCAACTGCTTCGACTTTCCAGATGGTGCCTGCTGGAACAGTAATAACACCGCCCGAAACGCCGTTTCCGCCTAAATCAACGCATGTAGTGATATTAACGGTGAGTACTGTATCAATTACACGATTGAATTTTAGAGAATAACCTTGCGCAAACACTCCGGCTGCATGGAATACCAACAGAATGGCAAAAACATATGCCACAAATCTTTTCATATTATTGTTGGTTTTAGAAACCGTCTGTTGTATAAATCAATGTAGGGTCGGAAGTTGTGCCACCACCACCGGTTGATGGGTTGCCGAGAAGGCTCTGCATTTGAAAACTCGTTCCGTCGTAAATAGCAGTCACAACTTGTCCCGCCTTGATATCATTGGCAACGAGAGCGGCGTTACTGTTTTTAATTACGGCTTTCTGACCGAGACCATTTACATTCAATGTAACTGCACCGGTATTTGCATTGGCTACTTTAAAATTCACAACCATACCCGTTGTATAAGTTGTGACTGCCGGAGCAAGTGTCATTGAATAATTATCGGTACCTGAAGCGGACGCGTACAATAGCGCTCCATTCTGAATAGTCTGAGCATTCACAGCATTGAGAGCCGTGGTTGGGTCAGCAAGACTGTCAATTTTGAAGTTAGACATATCCAAAGCCTGCGTCGCATTGTGGTTTCCAAGGTTATCGCCCTGACTCAATTTCTTCCAGTCGGAACCGTTCCAGTAGTAAAATCCGGGTGTTGGATAAGTGCCGCTAACTGAAGTATTCCATACCAGCAAACCATCGGGTTTTGTCACAGCAATAGGATTTGTTGTGCTCACAAGCGCGAGTCGAGGAATTAAAACGCCCCTGTCGGTTGCACTTACATCAAGCATTGCTGAAGGATCGGGTGCAATGCCTGTGTTATTAATGGAAGCCCCTGACTGTGCAAATAGTTTTGCTGAGCTAAGCGACAGCATGATGAAAAGCGCAAATACCCCAAATGTTCGGGTTTTAATTGATGAAGAAAATAGGTTTCTCATAACCGTTTTTATTAAATTATTAATGTCGAATAATTTTAATTGAAAAAATTGGAAATGACCAATTTTATTAGATGTAGCAAAAATATGAATTATTACCTAACAAGACAACGGAAACCTAGCAAAAGTCACAAAAAATGAAAAAAAAAGTTGGTGAGTCATACATATAAAAAAAGCCATCCTTAAAAGGATGGCTTTTGGAAGTGAAAACTAAACGCAATTAGAAACAATAGGTATTCTCTTCAATAAGCTTATTGGCAACCGTGCGTCTGGCTTCTTTTATATTCATGCCTTCAGTTGATGTAAGGCGCCCCAGTCCTTTTTTCAGCTTGCTGTATTCTTCGCCTGTGGCAAATGAAGTGATAGCATCCATACCCGATTTAAGAATACTCATGCCGGCTTCATAAATAAAAACGTTGAGCATGTCTTTATACACCAACATTTCTTCGGGACGTTTCAGTGTTTCGAGTTTCTTTACCCGCAGCAGCAGCGATTCAGCAGCATACAATTTAATTGCCATATCGCTGATTGCCATGGTTACTTCCTGTTCTTCCGAGAATTTTTTACCAAGGCCTTCGTATGCCCTGCCCAGTGTAAGGATAACGGCTTTTTTGAAGTTCAGGACATATTGGTTTTTACGTTCGTAATAATCTTCAATATGGTTGCAGCATTTTATTTCTTCGATGCCTGCGTATATTTCAGCGGCAATGGCAAACATTGTGGAATCGGCCTTTTTGGCTTGTTTCAGCATGGTATCGGCCACCACCAGACGATTGATTTCGTTCGTTCCTTCAAAAATCCTGTTAATCCTGGAATCGCGGTAGCAGCGGTCAACAGGCATTTCGGCCGAGAAGCCCATTCCGCCATGAATCTGTACGGCTTCATCCACAATATAATCCAGAGATTCTGACCCAAAGACCTTAAGAATAGCGGCTTCAAGCGCATATTCGCCCATAGCTTCCAGATGGGCTTTTTCGCTGTTCATTCCTTCGGCAACAAGCACATCAATACGTTCATCAATATATTTCGCAAGTCTGTAAACAGCCGATTCCGTAGCAAAAATACGGATTACCTGTTCGCCCAGTTTGTATTTTATAGCACCAAAATTTGAAATTAAAGTATTGAACTGTTTGCGTTCATTGGCATAATGCACCGAATGGGTAATGGCTTTTTTAGCGGCACCCAGAACATTTGCGCCCAGTTTTATCCGACCGATATGAAGTATGTTCAAGGCTATACGGAAGCCTTCGCCCCTTTTGCCAAGCAGGTTTTCAACAGGAACCACGCAGTCGTTAAAAAATATCTGAACGGTTGATGACCCCTTGATACCCATTTTCTTTTCTTCAGGATTGAAGGAAACACCCGGAAAATCGCGCTCGACAATAAATGCACTCAGAATTTTATCATTATCAATTTTTGCAAAAACCGTAAGAACATCAGCAAAGCCTCCGTTGGTAATCCACATTTTCTGACCATTCAGAATGTAATTTTTTCCATCTTCCGAAAGCACCGCACGCGATTTACCCGAATTGGCATCAGAGCCGGCATTGGGTTCGGTGAGACAATAAGCGGCAGCCCATTCGCCGGTTGCCAGTTTGGGAATATATTTTTGCTTTTGTTCTTCGTTACCGTAATATAATATAGGAAGTGTGCCGATGCCCGTATGAGCAGAATATGCAACCGCATAGGAAAGTCCACCACCCAGCACTTCGCTCGCAAGCATTGAGCTTACAAAACTCTGACCGAAGCCCATATATTCCTCCGGAACACTGATACCAAGCAATCCAAGCTCTCCTGATTTTGCAACAAGACCACGCATTATACCGGGTTCCATAGAATCAATGCGGTCAAGTACCGGAAAAACTTCCTTGTCAAGAAAATCAGAACACGTTTCCCCAATCATTTTTTGTTCTTCGGTGAATTCTTCAGGTACAAAAATGTTATGTGATTCCCTGATCAGAAATTCGCCTCCTTTAAGAATACTATTATTTTCCATTTCTGTTTTTTAAAAGACGTGCAAAATTAATACTTCTCCATTAACCTACAGCATAAAATCAGTATCTAACTGGTTATTAGTTTTGTTAGTTTTCTAACAATGTTTGATTTTTAATGTTTTGCACTGTATGAACCCCGTGAGAATCAATACGGCTCGGCATTTATAAACAGCACTAAACTCTAAATCACGATACTGTGTAAATGCACGATGAAAAAGATTATTATTTGGTAAATTTTCCGATTTTGTTTAGGTTTGATGAAAATTTCCCGCTGTTATGAATGTTGTAAAGTCAAAACTTACCATCATTTTTCTCTTACTTTTTTCAGGTATTGCATTCTCACAAACTGACGATTCCGATACTACCTGGTGGGATATTGGCATTTATGCTTCGCCCGATTACTGCACCCGCATTGCATCGGGCAGCACCGCCGAAAGTTTTTCGTCCGGCACTTTTGATGCTATAGAGAAACCCAGAATTGGCTATACCGCCGGATTACTATTCTCACGTCAGCTGAGTAAGAGGCTCTATTTCCAGTCGGGTTTAGTTTTTGAAAGTCAGGGATACAAAACAAAAACCTTGAACGATACAGTTTTTGATTTATATGACAAACCGCTTTACACAAAAGATTATGTGAGGGCAATACGCTATAACACTATTAATATACCCGTAATTCTTAAAATAAATCTGTTCAATGCCTCGAAGATAAAATTCAATGCGGGCATTGGTGTAGCGCCTGTAATTTCGCTGGGAAAATATGAAGTCATGACGTTTGAAGATCATACGGAACGATTGATATCAAAAGCCGAACGCGACCTCAACATTCAGGCAATCGTAAATTTCAGCGTTTACATTCCCTTTTCAGATGAATTTTCCGTCAGCATTGAACCTACCCTGAAGTACACGGTACTGCCCTATAACGACCATCAATACAAGGGCATTTCACGCGGGCTTATTTCTCCTGGCATCGGAATATTTTTTGCCTACGCCCTGCCAACACAGGCAGTGTACGACTACTATTATTATAATATTTACAAGAAAAAGAACATCCCTGCGAACTATTAATCGTATTTTCGCACCCTGATTACTATGGGTACAGAAATTAAAATACGAAATAAAAAGGCATCGTTCGAGTATCACCTGCTCGAAGAATTTGATGCCGGCATTGTACTTACCGGAACCGAAATAAAATCAATCCGCGAAGGCAAAGCAAACCTTACCGATGCTTATTGTGTATTTAACGGAACCGAACTTTTTGTGGTGGCAATGCACATTTCAGAATATACATACGGTACTTATAATAACCATGACCCGAAACGTAAACGCAAGCTGCTGCTAAAACGCCGGGAGTTAAAAAAGCTGTTTACCAAAGTCAGAGAAAAAGGCTGCACTATTGTTCCGACACAACTTTTCATCAACGAAAAAGGACTCGCTAAATTAAAAATTGCACTGGCAAAAGGCAAGCATGCTTACGACAAGCGCGAAGCCATCAAGACTAAAGATATCAAACGCGAGATGGATAAAAAAATGAAAGAGTTTTAATTCTTCTTCGACAGCAGCATCGCCGCTACAATAATAAAATACAAAAAGTTCAGAATATTAAATACGATATCGATACCGTTATTGATAGACAGTATCTGACCTGCAATATTTGCGACATACACTCTGGCTGCAATGGTTACATTCAGGTAATTCAGGAAAACTGAAAGACCGTACAGAAGCGGAAGAAGCGAAACAAGCACCACCATCAGTGCATTGATATTGCCCCGTTCTTTAACAATAACGGGCTCACCGTCAGTTACCACAGCTTCATTTGGAACAGCATTTCTGATGAGCCGCAATGTAAAAATCAGCAACATCGTAAATAGCACCAGATACGTGAGTATCTTGGCAACAATAAATAACCCGTAGGCTTTAAAAACAAGACTGAGTAATATCTCTTCAAGTTTAACAACAATGCCGGCAACATACAGATAATTCGCATAAAGCAAAATTCCGGCAAATGTAATAACCAGTGTTTCTTTTGATTTGAGCGACTCCGAAATTCTCATAATCCTTGAATTTTGTAATTGTTTTCTGAATGTAAATTTACACAATTCTCATGAAATACGCTGTCATGATTCAAAAATGAAATGAAAAAGCCATCCGCTGTGTGCAGATGGCTTTTTCATTATGAACACATTACTATCGTGCAATAAGTATGGATTTGACAATTTTATTATTGTCGTCAGTCAGATTCAGGTAATACGTTCCCGAAGGCTGATTGCTAAGATTCATCTCAACACGATTCTCGCCAACGGATACCGGCAGCAGTTTTTCAGTAACTGTTTTACCCAGCACGTCAACAATCTTCATAATATACGTGGTCTTTTCTTTTGCAATTATGATGACAGAAAAAACACCCGGGTTCGGATTGGGCACCACAGATACATTCTTTGCTGCATCAAAGGCTTCAATTCCGGAACAGGGATCAACATAAATTGCAAATGCGGGTGATGCAACACCATCGCCGCAATCATTGTGCCCGTGTATTGTAAGGTTGCCGCTGGTAGCAGAATTGTTGAAGTCAAGAGTTACGCCGCTCCCGCTGCCATTAATAGTTACGCCTGTACCTGTGTAACCCCATATATAAGTGGTTGCACCTGCAAGCACCGGAAGGCTGTAATAAACACCTGTTGTACCCTGGCAGGCAGTGTCGGGACCACTGATAGCGGCCGCAGCTGCCGGAACGGTATTCACAACAATAGTAAAACCGGCAGAAACAGTACCGTTACCACAACCATTATGACCTGCAACTGTCAGTGTTCCCGAAGTCGCTCCTGCGCCAAAGTCTATGGTAACACTGTTTCCGGTACCGGTAAGGGTAGCGTCGGCCCCGGTATAATTCCAGTTATAAGTGTCAGCATCGGTAATGGTTGCAATACTATAAGTGACGCTGTTATCACCACGGCATACAGTATCGGTTCCTGTAATAGTTGCAGCAGCTCCGGGCAACGGGTTTATACTTATGGTAAGTGCCGAAGAAGCAACGCCATCACCACATGAATTCGTGCCTTTTACCGTAAGGTCACCTCCGGTCGCCGATGCGCTGAAATCTATAGTCACTGCCGCGCCGGTTCCATTAATAGTAGCGCCGGTTCCGGTGTATGACCATATGTATGAAGTAGCGCCGGTTATTGGAAGAACAGAATATCCTACTCCTGTTGCACCCACGCATGCAGTATCGCTGCCTGAGATTGTGCCGGCAGCAACCGGCAAGGGAGTTACCGTTACCGGAACATCATCTGAAATGGTACAGTTACTACCTATCATATATGCAGCGGCATTTGCAATTATTTTATAAACGTCAGCGCCGGTAGCATAGGGCGGCATAAAGTTAATGGACAAAATACCACCCTGAGGCAACACTCTTTTGTAGGCTGCACCTACGCTTCCATCGGCCCAGCGGAATATCAGATGTGAACCGGCTGTTAGTGCAGTACTCGTTGAATGAAATGCCGAATTGATGTCAGTTACTCCCTGCATTAACGGGTGTGAAGGTAATGATACCACCCCAATACTGCTGGTTGCAGGAGTGTAAATGGCGGTCGAAAAAATCGGGTCATAGTGTTGTGAAAGGTAGCTACCCTTCAAGCCATAGGCTGTATCCTGAGCAGCAAACAATGTAACGAGTTTTCCGCCCAGGTCAACAAACTTTTTCAGTGTATCGCCCATTGCCATCGGACTCATTGGAGGAAAATCGGTATAAATCAATACTACACCATAGGTTTGAAGCTGCGCTACCGATGGAGTTCCAAGCCTGATGTCCAAGCTGTCAACAGCACCAATTCTCACATCATTGCGCAGAAAAGCGAGACCAGCCGCACTGTTATCATCACCATACATGTACAACACATTATTGTTTGTATAGCCATAGTAATCTCTAACTTCAACCGTATAAGTGGTATCGGTTGCAGTAGGTACTACATAGGTTGGGTCAGCATCCCAGTCGCGAATTACGGTACCTGCCACGCTCCAGCGATACAAAAGGGTGTCTACGGCAGTTAAGCTATAGGCTGCGCCAAGTGTAACAATGTCAGAAGGACATACAGTAACTCCCGCAGGATTGCCGTTGGCATTGGCGGTAAGTGTACCCGGCGTATTTACAAATACATCAACAGATGTGCATTCCGACCAACAACCTGTTGCGCTGTTAATAGACCGAACGTAATAAGTACCGGTATTAGTCACAGCATAAGGATTGGTTGCAACATCTGTAAGAAGCGTTCCACAACTGGTGCCCTGCCAGAAACTTGATTCAAAATGCCCGTCGGGTATGGGGTTGAGTGTAGTGGGACCGCATGAAGGGTTTGCTGCAGCTATCGGAACTATTGGTTTTGCCACTGTTTGCAAGCTGACTACATATTTACTGCCACAGGGCCATCCGTTCCAGTTTGATGGGGCTACCCAAAGCCACCAGGTACCCGGTCCGAGAACATAAGGCAGATGAAGTGAATCCCCTTCAAGAGCTGTCGCAAAAGTAATAAATGAAGAAACAGGACAACCCGCATTACCATCGATTAAACCAACAGTAAGGTCGAACTGTGCGATAGCGTCAATAAAAACATCTGTTGAATCGGAAGTAGAGAATTGAATCCAGTCGGTATCACGATAAGTAGAGCCACTTACATCATAATTTCCCGAGGTACCACACAGAACATCACTGCAATTACTGGGCAGTATCGTAAAGACACTGGGGGTGCTGTTGCATCCGCCATTAGTGGCATCTACATAACCGGCCATACAGTCAGGTTCACTTTCAGCAATGGCACCGGCCGGACAAACCAGCGGTTTTGGTTCGCGATAATAATTCATTGTAAAGGTATTTGAAGCGGTGCCTGTGCAACTATGGGTGTAGTAGGAAGGAAATGGTGCAAGTATCACATAATATGTGCCGTTGGCAGGACAGGTCCAGGTGAAATCATTAGGTCGGTAATGGTCGGCAACAGTGCAGCTGCCATCCACTCCGTCTAAAATATTGCACGATGAATCGGTAATCTTTATGTCAACATCAAAATCAGCTGTTCCGGCGCCCGGAGCATCGGGACAAAGATCGAAATGGTAGATGCTTCCTGCTTTTCCCGTAAAAGAGCCTGACCATTTGCCACCGTCAAGCAGGTTCCCGGTTGTATTATATCCCCAAAGGTTGAGCCCAATATCTCCAAGTGCCGCGTCGGCTGGAGCACAATCGGCACAAGCTCTGGTAAAGGAGCGATATTCCAAATTGCCACTGCTCACAAAATTATTGCAAACAAAATGCGCTGCAGAAACATAATAGGTTCCTGTTGTTCCGCAAAGCCATGAAATACTTGCCGGGCCGGCAAAACCGGTACAGAAAGGGCCATCATCATCATTGGCTGTCTGAAGAACTCCGGCGGAATTGTATATAGTCATATAAGTATCTTCCGAATTACTGCAAAGACTGAAATCATACCATGTTCCGGCAGTGGCCGTGAATGACCAGTAGGGTATAGTTCCGGAAACATAGGGCGCGTTTTGCCATGAGGCAGTTGGTGTAAGATTACTTACGCCTGTATTTCCGCATGCAATAGGATATGTTCCTGTAACGGTAACGTCATCGATACAAACTCCATATCCCCATTGCGCGGTTCCCTCAAAGGCAATATAATAGGTTGATGAACCATTGGGAAGGGCAATCACTTCCTGAGTCCAGGCAGCGATAGCTGCGGTATACGTAGCAAGCAGGTTCCATGGACCACCCGATGATGTCTTATAGTAAATACGGTGTTCGTCAACATCTCCTGACCAATCCATCTGAGCATGCCAGAAGGTAAGTGTAGGATTAGTCACCAGGTTAATATTCATTGCAGGTGTAACCAGTTTTGTGGTATAGTTTGCGTATGAACCATAGTAGAATTGCGCATTGTAAGAACCTGTGTGCGCCGCAACCGGCAAACCGGAATGACCTCCGTTTGCATAAATCCAATTGTTAGTTCCGGTAACGTATTCCTGTGTCCAGCCCGTCGGGAGGGCACCGCCCTCAAAGCCTTCAGACAGGAAGGTCTGGGCAGTCATTGTGCCGATTAATCCTGTAGTGAAAAACAGGACAAGAAGCACACTCTTTATTTTGTGTAAGAATTTTGTCTTCATAATTGTCGCTATTTTCAGGATTATTACTTTTTGATTTGGTTTTGTTTTACGATTTCCTCGTATTTCGCCGGATTTTCCCGAATCCACTTTTCTTTGGCAATACGATAGGTTTCGGCATCTTTTAATGCATCGCCGGTATTCACCAGTTTCGGCAATTGCATATCATTCGAAGATACATTCGTTCCTGAATTGCTCAGGTCGGCAGGCTTTTCCATACCCAAATAGACAGGGCTATCTGAAGTAGCTGTCACATAGGTAGATTTCGTGTGTTTAATAACAGTCGGAGGATTTTTCACCAACTGTGCAAATGCCCCTCCTGCAACAAGCAAACAAAGGGCAGTCAACATAAAAAGTTTTCTCATAATTTTAAGGTTTAGGGGTTATATGGGTTTGATATACTTATCTAACAAGGGACTAAATTTAAAGTACTTTATATCACTTTGCAAGTTATTAACAATGTTTTTTTGTCTAATTCTGTTTAATATCATATATATAGTTATCGTAAATAAAAAAGATGGCGGGCTTTCCATTTCGTAATTTACTAATTATCAGTTATAAATATTTCATTAGAAACGTGGTTTTACAAAAGACTAGAATTGCATGTAAATTTCTCCTACAACAGGCTCAAAATACGGGCAGCCGCATTAACACATCATAAATATCATATTTGTGTCCTGCCATCTTATAATGATACTTCAGGAATAAACAATATTTCAAACTTTATAACGCTTTTTTGTTAATAAGAACCTGACAAAAAAATGGATGATTGTTGGATTTCAACAATTCTAACTGTATTTTTGAAACATTATTAATAACGGGTATAACCCAAATTCAATGCCTCGCCTAAGGCGAGACAAGCTGTTCTCAAAATTTAAGTATCACGAATAAAATGCATCAATGATAGCCATAGGAAACAGACATCAGTACAACGATATCGCTATTGATATCGATTATCAGGGGCACGCAAAAATTGCGCTTGCAGTTCACGACCAGCGCGACTGGGTGCTTAATAAAAAGAAAGATCCCGACTTTAGCGGTTATATGCGGTCGGGCGTTGGCATTCCATATAATATAGGTACAAAAAGCGGGCAGTCGCTGGCTTCCGATATGACACAATCCATAGCACTGGCATTGGAAAAAACCGGTCACAATGTGGTGAAAATTCAAACCGCCCACCTCGATAATCCGGAAGAAGTATATAAACGCGCACTGGAATGCAATGCTGACAGAGTCATGATAATCAGACTTGATGAATGGTTCTGCGATACCTATACCAAAACATGGCTCAACTTCAAAGTAACGGCTTCTGTTTTTGACGAACAAGGCAGCCATATGGCACATAAAGAAATTTCGGGAAAAGACACGCTCGGAGGCAGTTTCTGGAATCCCGTGCGCTTTGCCCGTAAAGCCGTTCCCATTGCGTTCAAAGCAAAAATGGAATTACTGTTGAACGCGACCGAAATTCGCGATACCCTCTTAAAAAAAGAGCACAATCACTAAGCCTCATGTGCTTTTCTATTTGTGCGTTTTTACGAAGGCCCAATTATTCTGCCGTAAGAACGATTACGACGGTTCGTAAAAAAATAAAAAACTATATCTTTGAAATCTTAAACCTAAATTATATTTCATGAAACGACTCACTACCCTGCTTTTTGTTGCAGCGTTTGCACTTGGTGTAAATAATGCTTTTGCAACATTAAACACACCAACCATTACGGCACCTACTGTGGGTGCTACAAACAGAGCACCGGATGTACTGCTCAACTGGAGCAATAGCACAAGCGCCACTGCTTACCAGTACAAACTGTCTACCAGTCCCACGCTTGCCGGAGCCGTTGCCCAGCAAGTTTCCGTGAGTCAGGTGAACTGCGCCAACCTGCTTTTCGGGACAACGTATTACTGGAGCGTACGCGCCATCAAAACAGGCGGCTCACCCGATTCATCGGCATGGTCTGCGATATGGAATTTCTCCACCATCAATCAGGTGACATTATCAACACCGGGAATTGGTGCAAATAATCAGGCACCCAACGCCACACTCACATGGACGGCTATAAGCGGACTTACCAATTATGATGTTCAATATGATACCAGCGCAAGTTTTAATTCCCCGTTCAACACTTATTTTTCTGTTGCCGGAAGCAGCGCAACCGCCAATTGCAGTAACCTGATGTTCGGACAAAATTATTACTGGAGAGTGAGAGGAAGACACAGTCTTGACACCACATTGTGGTCGACGGTGAGGAACTTCAGTGTGCTTGACGAGATGATATTAGTACTGCCTGCAAACAATGCTACCAATGTTAGCATCAACCCTACCATGAAATGGGTTTCGGTGGCAGGTTCAACAGGCTATCAATATCGTTACAGTACGTTTAGTAATATGTCGAATGCGGTGCTGATGCAAATGCCCGGAAGCACAGTACAGGACACGCTGTATGGTCTTACCTATGGCACAACTTACTATTGGCAGGTCAGGGTGTACCATAGCTTAGATACATCGAGCTGGTGCTCACCATGGGCTTTTACCACACAGTATCAGCTCACCTCTGCTCCTACGCTTGTCAGCCCTGCGAACAGCTCTACCAATGTACCGCTCTCGACCGTTAATTTTACATGGAACGCTTCAACAGGAGCTACTTCATACCAGTATGAATATGCCGATAATTCATCATTTACCAATTCGGTTCTCGGTAACTCTACACCACTCACTCATGTTTCAGGTACTCTGCTGGCGTCAACAACCTATTACTGGAGAGTAAGAGGAAGCAACGGCAACGGCTATTCACCCTGGTCGAATGTGTGGAGTTTCGCAACGGTTGTTCAGTACAATACGGCACCGACACTCATTTCACCTCCTGATCTTACTGTCAATGTAGCTCTAACAGGAACCACACTTACCTGGAGTTCTGTTTATGCAGCCACACAATACTATTATGAATTTGATACGCATTCCAATTTTTCTGCTCCCATCGGTGGCGCCATTGCAAGTCCCAGCGCTATTACCGGTCCGCTTGGAACAAATACTATCTATTTCTGGAGAATTAAAGCAGGCAACGGCACCATCTGGTCGCCCTGGTCATCTGTATGGAAATTCAGTACCGGACCGACCGTAGTAGGTGTTGATGAGAATACCTTACCGGCGTTCAACGCTTACCCGAATCCCTGTAACGGAACGTTTACACTGAATACAGGTCTGAACAGCGAGCCCTCAAGAGTTATTGTCTGTGACCTTAGCGGGAAGGTAGTTTTCATGAACAATGCCCTTGTTAATGCGGAAAACACCCTTGACCTTGGTTCTGTTAAACCGGGTTCCTACCTTCTCTCTGTTGAGAACAGCAGTTACCGCAAATGCATTCCGCTGATTGTGGAATAACATTTCGCTGAACTGATATAAAAAAAAGCCCCGACGAAATTTCGCCGGGGCTTTTTAACTAAGACAAACTAAACTCAATTAAAGAACACCTTCATCGTAAGCTTTTTCACCGTGCAATGCTTCATCAAGACCAATATTTTCATCTTCCTGTTTTACTTTCACGGGAGTGATAAAATTAATCAGCATAAGCATTATATAGGTAAAGACAAATGCATAGGCCGAAGCCCCTGCAACCGCTACTAACTCTTTTCCAAAGAAGCTGAATCCACCGCCCATTGCCAGACCATTGGTTGTAACCAGCGGATTGATGGTGGAGGAAGCAAATACGCCCAGAAGTATTGTACCGACAACGCCGCCCATTCCATGAACGCCCCATACGTCAAGAGCATCGTCCCAGCCAAGTCTGTTCTTGAAAGAAACAGCCAGATAGCATATTCCACCGGCAGCAATACCAATGATGGGTGCTGTCCACAGCGGCACAAAACCGGCGCAAGGAGTAATCGTTGCCAGACCGGCGACAGAACCTGTAAGAAGTCCTACAAACTTGGGTTTTTTCTCACGCGACCAGTCGATAAACAACCATGTAACGGTAGCAAACGAAGCTGCCACGTCAGTATTCAGGAAAGCGTTTCCTGTGATAGCATCCACGTCGAGTTCGCTTCCGGCGTTAAAGCCGTACCATCCGAACCACAATAAACCTGTACCAATAGCAACCAGAGGAATACTGTTGGGAGGTGATTTTTTATCTTTCCTTGAACCAACATATAACACAGAAGCCAGCGCCGCAAAACCTGCAATAGCATGAACCACTATACCGCCTGCAAAGTCAAGAACACCCCACTGAGCCAGTAAGCCACCGCCCCATACCATGTGTACCATGGGATAGTATACGAGAATCTGCCAGATGGTGAGGAAGAGCATGTAGGATTTGAAAGAAACACGGTTCACAAAGGCACCGGTGATGAGGGCAGGTGTGATGATTGCAAACATCATCTGATACGCCATGAAAACGTACTCGGGCAGGTTTGTTTCCGTGCCGTTGATCATAAAATGCGAGTTCATGTCAACACCAAGCATCAGGGCTTTGTCGAAGTTTCCGAAGATGGCTCCTGCCCCGCTGAAACAGAGCGAATAACCAAAGGCCCACCACAAAACGGTGGTCCAGCCCATGGAAACAAAGCTTTGAATCATAATTCCGAGGATGTTTCTTTTTCCGGCCAGACCGCCATAAAAGAATGCCAGCGCAGGCGTCATAAGCATAACCAGACTGGTGGCCAGCAGCATGAATCCCGTGCGACCGGTGTCGAATGGGATTGAAAGCAGCAAGTTGTGCATCATAATGTTAGATTTTTAGTTAGTATAATTGGTTAAATGGATATTCCGAAAACAAAGTAAATGTTGCGTGCGCGCGGATTTGTGATGACCGACATCTGCGCAGGCAGGGAGAACTTATCCGTAATCTTAATTTCTTTACGTGCGGTAATTCCGGCGTTGATAACGCCCATGCCGTCGCCATAAATTCCGGCTGCAGGTGTGAATCCGGCAAACACGTTGAACATTCCGAAGGTGTATCCAAGTTCAAAATAGGTTGAAAAACGACTCTTGTAGGTCATGGTTGTATCCATGGTAACAGTGTCGATGGTGGTTTTATCCAGCTTTTTGTCGGCGCCATAAACAATGGTGCCCGCCAGAAAATGTATCGGAAACTTTTCGGGACCATCATAACCCAGAGCTGCTTCAAACTGGTGACCTGTAGTTGCACTCTTATAATTGAAATAGTTCATTACCGGAGCTGATTCATTCGGGAAATAATAATCGTTCAGCGTAAGCGAAACGCCCTTGAATGAATAGGAAAGAAAAAGGTCGGCTTCGGCATAATCGCCCATGATGCCATACGAGCCCCATGCACCGGCTTTGAGTCCGATACCGGGATCGAAGGTGATGGAAGGCTGTACGTTCGGGCTGCGGCTGTAACAGGTTCCGCGCCAAACGTAACGGCTCATCAAATCGGAGCCAATGCTTAGCCATTTCTTTTTTTCCTGCGCATTTCCCTGCATAGAAGTAAGGGCAAATAATGCAATAAACATGAGAGTAATCGTACGTTTCATCTGTGAGTACCGCTTGGTTATACATTAGGTGTTAGCGAGTGTAAAAGTACTGCCGCAGGGAAATGTCGTTAATCAAGCATTCGCTGAATTTTAATAGGTAGTAACATGATTTTTGGCTCGCGACGAAAGCACGAACTACTCAGGGTGATTGCTTAGGCAACGTAGGTGATGTACTTATTATTAGTCGTGAGTCGGGAGAAAAAGCCCCCATCCCCGGCCCTTCCCCCTTAGATGGGGAAGGGAGGTTGACTTGTCCTGAAATAGGTTGACAAAAAAAGCAACAAAATGTCAACTTAAAAC
>JBAXND010000045.1 GCA_037133915.1 Bacteroidota bacterium | reverse complement strand
GGCAGGAAGCCGTTGCAACATTTATAGTGACCGTTTGACCCGCCAAATTAAATGAATTGGCGTCAAACACTACATCATCATTCTGCCCCGGAACCTGATTACATGCACTGCCTCCGCTGCTGAATGACCATTTTGTCCCTTCGCCCCAGTTTCCTGTCCTGCCTATCCAGTAGAACGTATTGACGGGATTTACAGTCATAGTGATCGTATTTGAAGTTGCCGGGTTATTTCCAATCCCACCAATACTGGATGTAAGCACACAGGTAACCGTATTGCCATTTGTAAGAGTGCTCGTAGAGAATGTGGGTGCATTGGTACCTGCATCTACACCGTTTACCTTCCACTGGTAAGAAGGCGTTGCGCCTTCGTTTACCACATCCGCCTGAAAAATTGCCGTCGTTCCCGAAACGATTGTTGATGACGGAGAAACACTGATACTTATTGCGGACATGGTTGAGTCAACAAAGAACCAGCCTTTGTTTCCACCCTGATCAGTACTGTGTGAACCGGCAAAAAAATGTGCTCCGCCCGACGCCCAGTTGTCTTTAATTCTGATATAATCACATGCAACAGTTCCTGCTGTTTTTTGGAAATACGCGGGGCTTCCTGCCGAAGATGACTGTATATCTACTGTAAGACCACTGGCGCCCTGAGCGATAAACTTATTGGTGATAGTCTGGAAATACCCTGCCTGGAAGGTATAAATGCCGCCTTTCATCAATTCAAGAGCTCCATACGTGTTTGAACCGTTGATGGTCGAATTTGCATTGAGCTTAATATAGTTGAAGGTATTATTACCGCTGATAGTGGCTGTGCCGGTGCAAATGAGTGAGTCAATGGCATTTGTTCCTGAGATGGTGGAAGTGCCACCGATGGTTGTTTTATAGTGTGTTGTATTGGTTCCGGTAATGGTCATGTTATAGGAAGCGGTAAACGCGGTCTGAAACTCGTTGATTCCGGAAACGTATCCGTTCCCCAGGAATTTCAGGCTTCGGAAAGTTCCTTTGTAGTTGCTGTAATTGTAGAGGTAGCTTGTATAACTGGAGTTATAGCTTGTAAATTCTACATTGTAGAAAGAGAATGGCCCGTTGGCAGCATTGATATTAAAATACGGGTAATAACTGTAGGAGAATCGTATGGTGGATGTTCCGGCATCCAGAGTCATATTGGTAAGGGATATATCAAAGGTATTGCATGAAGAAGTGTTGTTATTAATTTCGAAAATAGAAGAACCCAGATATAATGCTCTTGCAGAAGAAACGTTTGAAGAATAACCCGGAATGAGTAGGTTTTTATTATTGGTTCTGAATGTTCCGTTGTTTTGGTAGAGGTAATATGAAAATGTTTGTTGAATATTGAAGTTATCCTGCAGCGTCCATTCACCACCAATTCCGTTGAGGTAGACATTGTTCTGGAATATTTTTCCGCCCGTAGTAATATTATTGCCGGTAGTTGTTGCCTCAAAATACACCGGACCGGTGAAAGAGTAGGTCATTCCTGAGATGAGTTTCAGTGAGCCGTATATTTTCAGTGCATTTGTGGTCGCTGTTGTGTTGAATGTGGGTGTTCCTGTAGCGCCTGTCCAGTCCATGCTTTTGCAGGTAGCTGCCGCTACGTCTATGGTCACGATTCTTCCTGCCGTTGTGAATGAATTTGCGTCAAAGAATACATTACTCAAAGGTCCGGGAATACATCCGCCTGCTGAAGGGCCTCCGCTTGTGAGCGACCAGTGATTTCCGTCGCTCCAGCTGCCGCTGCTGCTTCCACCATAGGCAACCCAGTAGTAGTCGTTTGTAACTGGTGTGGGAGCATTGATGGTCCATCCTGTGTTTCCACCCAGATTATAAGTGTTATTGGCTGTAAATGTTGCGCCTCCTGTTGCAGTTATGTCTTGCAGGTACGCATAATCAATAATCGCGCTGCCGGAAGCTTTACTTATGGTGGCAGGTGCTCCGGTAGAATTCGATTTCAATGTGAATTCCCCTCCGCAGCTGCCGCTTGCAGATAGTGCCGTGTTAATAGTCTGTATATATCCCGCCTGAAGTGTATATGTTGCACCCTTTGACAAGCCTAAGGTTCCGTAAGTATTTGAACCGTTTATTGTGGCAAAGGCCTTAAAAATAATATAGTTGAAGGTATTGTTACCGCTGATAGTGGCTGTGCCGGTGCAAATGAGTGAGTCAATGGCATTTGTTCCTGAGATGGTGGAAGTGCCACCGATGGTTGTTTTATAGTGTGTTGTATTGGTTCCGGTAATGGTCATGTTATAGGAAGCGGTAAACGCGGTCTGAAACTCGTTGATTCCGGAAACGTATCCGTTCCCCAGGAATTTCAGGCTTCGGAAAGTTCCTTTGTAGTTGCTGTAATTGTAGAGGTAGCTTGTATAACTGGAGTTATAGCTTGTAAATTCTACATTGTAGAAAGAGAATGGCCCGTTGGCAGCATTGATATTAAAATACGGGTAATAACTGTAGGAGAATCGTATGGTGGATGTTCCGGCATCCAGAGTCATATTGGTAAGGGATATATCAAAGGTATTGCATGAAGAAGTGTTGTTATTAATTTCGAAAATAGAAGAACCCAGATATAATGCTCTTGCAGAAGAAACGTTTGAAGAATAACCCGGAATGAGTAGGTTTTTATTATTGGTTCTGAATGTTCCGTTGTTTTGGTAGAGGTAATATGAAAATGTTTGTTGAATATTGAAGTTATCCTGCAGCGTCCATTCACCACCAATTCCGTTGAGGTAGACATTGTTCTGGAATATTTTTCCGCCCGTAGTAATATTATTGCCGGTAGTTGTTGCCTCAAAATACACCGGACCGGTGAAAGAGTAGGTCATTCCTGAGATGAGTTTCAGGGAGCCGTAAATTTTCAGTGTGTTTGTAGTCGCACTGGTTGCCAGCGTGGGTGTGCCAGTAGCGCCTGTCCAGTCCATGCTTTTGCATGAAGCCGTGGCAACGTTAATTGTTACAACGCGTCCTGCCGATATAAATGAATTTGCATCAAAGAATACATTATCCGCGGAGCCCGGTATTGAGCTGCCACCTGTTCCTCCACTCGTGGTTGACCAGTGCACGGCATCACTCCAGTTCCCACTACTGGAACCACCGCTTGCTACCCAGTAATAATCTGTAGCAAAAGCTCTGAGTGTGGTTATTGCGAATATAAAAGCAGAGATGAGAAAAATGCGGAAAGCCGGTTTGCATATCCGTTCCCGTAACAACTCAGTAAGTCGTTTTGTTATCATAATATTCTATATTAAAATGCCTAGTAAAGGTAGGTAACTTTAAAATATTTAACATTTTATAAGGCAGTTAATTTACTAACAATTTCTGCCATTTTGTTCATTATTCTTGAACCTTTAAGTAAGTACACTGGCTTTATTATAACTTACTATGAATACGGCAATAAAGCTAAAAAGTTGCAGGTTGATAAAATTTTAATGGTTTAAAATTGGGTGTTTGTACAATATTTTCGAATGAATATGGGCAATAATTGTCAAGAATGAGTAAGAAATATCAGGATATTCGATACTGAATTATCCGTAATTGGGAATAAAAAAAAACGGCTGCCCGTAGTTCTCTGGCATGCCGTTAAATGATTTATGATGAACTCACAATTAATATTGTATAACCGTGAGGTAATAGACCGTAGTTAGAGTGAGTGCAACGAAAATTATCGCGAGAAAATTACTTTTTTCACACTTGTTGTATTTCCTGCGGTTACTTTTATAAAATAAATTCCTTTTGCTGTTTGATTGCCTTTGCTGTCAGTGGCATCCCAGTTAAAGGAGTGAGTTCCTTCAGAGAGCATCTCATCAGAAAGGGTTTTTACCAGTTTGCCTTCAAAATCGTAAACCGATGCATTTACGCGCTGCATGTCGCTTAAATTAAACGTTAAGGTAAGCATATCGGTAAAAGGGTTCGGGAAACAGCTTAATGATGCGCCCGGTTTTATTGTTTCTGTGCTGCTGCTGATGGGTGTCCAGTTTAGTGTCATATTGGTGAAGTTGCCACTATTAGCAAAGGTCTGATTAACAATGGGTGTCGGACTTTTTGTAAAGGTGATGCTTGCCGTGGCACCGTTGGAGTTACGATCGGCCATTTGCATCCATATTTTATAAGTGCCATCAGGTACAACAACCGCAGAAACATTGGTGGCATTCCAGGTAATGGACATGGTTCCGTGACTATTGAGTGTGGCACCGGTCACTGCATCTACAACATTTTGACCTGACTTTGTAATCCAGGTATTCAAATATTGTACACGTGCTTGGGCATATCTCATTTTTGTTTTAATGAAAGTGCCGGAGTTGTTCTCCACCCAAATTGCAAGGACATGTGAGCCTGTATAACCACCCGATGGTTCAGTAGTAGTAACTGAAAAGGTAAGTGTGCCGGCTGTTTGAGCGTGTGATTTGGATGTTGTAATCGCCATGCAAATAATTGCAGCAAAGGCAAACAATAGATTTTTTTTCATAATGGAATAAGCTTAAAATATGGTTTGGGTAGATTCTGAATTATCAGACTGCTTCTTTTATTTCAAGTTTTGAGGTGTAAATTAACTCGGGTTTTCCGCCAATAAGGAAGCATCCGTAAAATGTAACTTTTCCCGTTCCTGCAGCAGGCGCTGTCCATTTAAACGTCCATGTTTTGGATCCTTTTCCTTCGGTGCCAAGGTCTTTGTGGCAAATGTATTTGCCTTTGTTTGTAAGTTTGGTTTCCGTTGTATTTATGGGTACCATGGTTCCAAGTAATTTGCCTGTCGAATTTTGCGGCGAAACCTGAAATCCGAATTTTTTTGCTGTAGCAGCTCCGGTAACTTTTGCAGTGATAGTATAAACCTGACCTGCAGTATAGCCGGCAACCGGAATAGTAGAAGTAATCAGGCCTGCTTTAAAAGAAGCAGTACCTTTATGACACTCGGGTTTGGCGCAGGTGCCTTTGTCAGCCGGTGAGCCGGTACACGCTTCAGGTGAGCCTGCATTGTAGGAATAACTTGTAAAGGTAATAGCGCTTGCAGCAATTATCAAAGCTGCAGTCAACGAAAGAACAACTAAACCAAGGGTTTTCATAAGTCTGATATTTTTAAGTGAGCAAATTTAGTAATTATATAACGCGATAACCATACCTAAATTGAGAATTATATGAAATAACTAAATGATTTTTGTCAATTTGTTGTATTTTTACATCCCTAAATCCAAAACATATGCTGGAAATATTAGAAACATGCAATTGCGAAACGTGTACTGATCGTTGCTATTTCTTTAAAAACCTAAACAAAGCCGAATATGACAGGCTGCATCTGGATAAGAAAACCTACAAGTACACCAAGGGCGAAGTAATTGTAAAAAGTGGCGCCGAAAATCCTTTCCTGTTATTACTTACAGAGGGATATTGCAAACTCGTTATTGAAAGTAATTTCAGTAATAGCTTTATTATTGAGGTTGTGAAATCTGCGGGTTTGATAAATATGAATTTTTTGGCGAATCATTTTCATGCACCCATGTCGGTGATTGCTCTTAGCGATGTGCGTATTTGTGCCTTTGAAATTAACGGTGTGATTGAGGCATTGAAGACTAATTCACTTTTTGGATTTGATATGCTCCAATATACCAATATTAACGGTAAAAAGAGGTTCGAACGCCTTGCCAGTATTGCGCTCAAGCAAACACGCGGTAAGCTCGCCGATACAATCCTTTATCTGTCCGAGACCTTTGACAGTATGCATATCGACAGTCTTTTCTCCCGCAAGGATCTTGCCGAGTTATCAAATCTTTCTACCGAGAATACTATCCGTACTTTAAAGCAATTCGAAGAAGAAGGAATAATACGCAGCGACAAGCGTGCTCTTGATATTCTTGATATGGATTTGCTGCACCGTGCCAGCAACATGGGTTAGAATACAGGTAATAGGTAATAAGTTGCCTATAATCTGATATGTTGTTTTAAAAGAAATACAGGAATTTTCCTGGTGGTTATAAAGAAAAAGCCATTCCTTACGGAACGGCTTTTTTGTTTACTTTACCAGTTCAGGAATAGTTTTTTTTCTTTTACCTGTTACCTGTTACCTGTTACCTGTTACCTGATAGTATCCGTAATGGTATAAGTTTGCCTCGGGTCGCCTGTTTCTACTTCGCGGGCACGCCAATAACGCGGATCGCAAATACGCGATTGCTCTAACCAGAATGCGGGAGTTACTTTGTAACCATCTTTCGTCTTGAGTGCGCGTTCATAAATTGCAATTACCGGATTGAACAAAACATCGGCTACTCCTATGGTGTAGGTGAGTGGCTGATTTTCGCCGGCAGATTTATTGGCAATTACTTTCACCGTGTACTTATTGAATTCGAGCAGGTCTTTAAGAAATTCAACCCTTGCTGATGTTGCATCCGACTCTACAATGGTGCAGCGTACACCTTCAATTTCGGCTATCGTATGTTTGGATTTTATAGTTGGCATTGGGTTGTAATTTTAGTTACCAAATGTGTATAAACGTATGTATTCCCAGATGGGGCTTGCGAAACCAATCGCTGCCATACCAACAAGGCATAAGATTAATCCGATTCTTGTTGCGGCATCTGATTTAAATTTAGCGATAGGGTTATCGTTTTTATTGATGAACATTGCCTTTATCACGAGTAAATAGTAATACAATGAGATGATGGCGTTGAGAACGGCTATCAGAACTAAGATATAAAAGCCTTGTTCCGCTGCAGCGGTGAACAGGAAGAACTTCCCGAAAAATCCGGCCAAAGGCGGAATTCCGGCAAGGGAGAACAGCGCTAACATCATGGTAAGGCTTAGATTTGGATTGGTAAGATACAAGCCGTCGTAATCATCCATATTTTCTTTGCCGGTAGCATTCGAGATGGATGAAACTACCGTAAAGGCTGCAAGATTTGAAACGATGTAAACAAGTATGTAATAAACCACAGATGTCATGCCGAGCTTATTGCCGCCAATGATACCAAGCAACAGAAATCCGGCCTGCGAAATAGAGGAGAAAGCGAGGAAGCGTTTCAGGTTCTTCTGGCGCATAGCAAACAGATTACCGATGGTCATGGTAAGTACTGCGAGTACCCAGATCATATCCTGCCACATTGAAATTAACGGGCGAAAAACAGTAAAAAGGATAATCATAAAAATAAATGCAGCGGCGCCTTTTGAAATTACCGAAAGATAGGATGTGACGCTGATGGGTGCACCTTCGTAAACATCGGCAGTCCATAAATGGAAGGGAACAACGGATATTTTAAAGAACATACCGGCAGAGAAAAAGATGAATGCAAGAACATGCAGGGGTTCGGTTCCTATCTTTGTCATTACTTCTGCAAAGTAGATAGAACCTGTGGTTCCGTAAATCATTGAAATACCATATAACATGATGCCCGACGACAAAGCTGATGAAAGCAGCAGTTTGATACCCGCTTCAGCAGAGCGTGCTTTGTAAAAATCATAAGCAGCAAGCGAGGCAACAGGAATAGTTGCCAGTTCGAGACCTATGTAGAACATCAGAAAATCGCCTGATGATATCATAAAGTTCATCCCGATAAGGGTTGACATCAATAAGATGTAGAACTCGCCCACTTTATTGCTGTTCTCTTCGAATTTGAGCCATTTGTGCGCTTGCAGCAGGATAATGAATACACCGATATTCAGGAAATTCTTAACCAATATCTGCAGGTCGCTCGTTACGTACATTCCGCCGAAAATAGAACCTGTGGTTGCAGGAAGAAATCCGGCAATGGTTACCAGCAGAAACACAATCACCGCAAACGGCCTGAGGCCTGCCTTGTTCTTGGGCGCCGTAAGCAGTTCTGCCAACAGCATCAGCATTGCCGCAGCGGTGAGCAGCAATTCGTGCCTCATTATCAGGAAACTTTCAATATTCATAGAGCCTATATTGCTAAAAAAATTATTATTCCGGTCAGTTAAAATATAGTGATAGCGGCAATTTTATCAATAATGGGTTGCAGGCTGTTGCCAATCATGTTCGATAACCAAAGCGGTGCAATACCAATAGCAAACAAAACAATAGTAAGTGTACCTGCACTTAAACGCTCAAACCATTTTGCATCCTTGAGTTGCAGGTGCTCTTTGTTGGTCATAGGTCCGAAGACCATCATGCCGACAACACGCAGAATATACACGGCCGTAATTACAATGGATGTTACTGCGATGATGGTGCACACACGGTGGAACAAATCAGGATTCTGGAATGAACCCACGAATATGTGCGATTCTGCAACAAATCCACTCAGTCCGGGAAGTCCTAATGAAGCGAGACCGCCAATAACATATACGACTCCCAGGAATGGCATCACCTTCATGATACCGCTCATCTGGTCAATCATACGGGTATGGGTTCTTCCGTAAATCATCCCGATAAGGGCGAAGAATAAAGCACACATGATACCGTGTGATATCATCTGCAGTACAGCGCCGTCCATGGATGTTCTGTTCATCATCAGCACGCCAAAAAGTACCAGACCGCAATGACTGACGGATGAATATGCGTTGATATACTTCAGGTCTTTCTGGAAAACCGCGCCGAATGCGCCGTACACAACACTGATGGTTGTCAGAATCAAAAATATCCATCCAAGTTCTCTGGCTCCTTCGGGCATGAGGAACATTGCTACTCTGAAGCATCCGTATCCGCCGAGTTTCATAAGTACGCCTGCATGCAGCATGGATACTGCGGTAGGAGCGGAGGCATGACCGTCGGGCGACCATGTGTGGAAGGGGAACAACGCGCCCAGTACACCAAAACCAAGAAATGTAAGCGGGAAGAAAAAGCGTTGGGCTTCAATGGGAATATGAACCTTAGAAATTTCAAGTATATTAAATGTAAGCGCACCGCCACCGGCATTTGAATTGAAATAAATTCCGAGTATGCCAACGAGTAATAGTGCAGAACCACCCATCAGCATCAGTGTGAGCTTCATGGCTGAGTACTCTTTCGGACCGCTGCCCCAGAGACCGATAAGCAGGTACATCGGGATAACCGCCAATTCATAAAACAAGAACTGGGTGAATAAATCAATGGAGATGAAGAAACCGTATACTCCACTCGATAACAGAATCAGTGAAACGAAAAATTCTTTCGACAGGGTTTCTACTTCCCACGATGCGAATATACCGGTGAAGATAACGATAGATGTCAGTGCCATCATGGCAACAGAGATTCCATCAACACCAATCGCATAATGAATGTTCAGCGATTCGAACCAGGTGCGGTCAAACGTAAACAGCATCTCGGCTGTGTTACCTGCTCTGCGTTCGGCAAGATACATCAACACGAGTATCCCCGTGAGAATAAGCTGTATGGACATGCCTGCCGCCGAAACCACACGCACCCCTTTATTGCTCTTTGTCAGCAATATTCCAAATATCGTAAGGATAGGAACAAGTACAAAAACTGAAAGATTCATATTAATAATTTTAAATGTTGAATTTTAAATTTTAAATTGAAAACAAACTATAATCTTTTAATCTAAAATTTATAATTTACTTTTTTCTTTTAATCTAAAATTTAAAATTTATAATTTATAATTTCTTTTACTTCCACAAATAAATGAACACAAGCACCAGCATCAGTACGCCCGAAATAAAAATAAAGCCGTATTTCTGCAACTGTCCCGACTGCAATCCTTTGATTGAATTCGATGTTTTAACAGTAGTCCACGCAATGCCGTTCATGGTGCCGTCAATCACATGCCTGTCGAACCACGCAATAGGCTGGCAAACACGTTTAAAGATGATGCTTTTGGTGATGAATAAGTACAGTTCGTCAATATAGAATTTGTTGTAAGTCCAGCGATAAAAGAATTTAAATGAAGTGCGCAGGCGTTCTGCAAGATTGTTTTCTTTGCGGTACATAATCATGGCTATGAAGATGCCTGCCAATCCAACGAATATACTGAGTGATGCCACGGGCAGCCATTCTATTTCCGTTTCAAACGGTTTCAGGTCGGAAGAAACAAACTGGCTGAATGGAATATAACCTGCAAATATGGATGCCAATGCAAGGAAAATCAGCGGGAAGGTCATCAGCCATCCTGCTTCGTGCGGTTTGTGATGATAGTCGGGCTCTTTATTCCAGAATACGCGGAAATACAAACGGAACATATAAAAAGCGGTAAGGCCGGCTACAAATAACTGTGTCCAGAAAATGATAGGGTTGTGATGATATGCAGCCGTCAGAATTTCATCTTTGCTGAAGAACGCCGACAGTCCGGGGATGCCTGCAATGGTGAGACATGCTATTAAAAAAGTGATGTGTGTGATGGGTAAGTATTTGCGAAGACCGCCCATATCTTTCATAGAATTGCTGTGTACCGCGTGGATGATTGCTCCGGCGCCCAGGAATAACAAAGCTTTGAACATGGCGTGTGTGAACAGGTGGAACATGGAAGCCATATAACCCAGTCCTTCGTGTCCGCCGTAACCCGAAACGCCCAGTCCAACCATCATATAACCAATCTGCGACATGGTAGAGTAGGCGAGTACACGTTTGATATCGTGCTGGGTACATGCAATAACGGCAGCAAACAGTGAAGAGAAACATCCGACATAACCTACAAACTCAAGTCCTGCAGGCGCTGAGATGGCGTACACCGGGAACATACGTGCCACCATATACACACCGGCAACAACCATGGTAGCAGCGTGAATGAGCGCAGAAACCGGCGTTGGACCTTCCATAGCATCGGGCAGCCAGATGTGCAGCGGGAACATGGCTGATTTTCCCATGCCGCCCATGAACACAAATAATAATGACCATGTCATGGTGCTTAATCCCATAAAGGCGATACCGCCGCCTTGGAGAATAGCAGAACCATTAGGGTCAGTCAGGCTGATAAAATCAAATGTTCCTGTGTTGAAGGACAGAATAAGTATACCGATGAGGAACCCAAGGTCGGCGAAGCGGGTAACGATGAATGCTTTTTTACCTGCGGCTACAGCCGAAGGCTTTTCATAATAGAAACTGATGAGCAGGTACGATGAAACACCCACGAGTTCCCAGAAAATGTACATCTGGAAAATATTGGTGGCTACTACCAGACCGAGCATTGAAAAACTGAATAACGAAAGGAATGCGAAGAAACGCTCAAAGCCTTTTTCGCCCTTCATATATCCGAGGCTGTAGATGTGCACCATCAATGATACGGTGGTGATTACCACCAGCATCATCACGGAAATGGGATCGAGCAGCACGCCCATGTCGATGTGCAGCTTATCGGTGAACTGCACCCAAAGGGTGTTGTAGGCCAGTATTTTTTGAAACTCGCCTGCCACTTTGCCGAAATTGAAGAAATACTGGTAGGCAGTGTAAACCGAAAGAATAAACGAAGTGAGCATCCCGGCGGTTCCGAGATATCCCGCAAATCGTTTGATCTTGTATCCTATGAGACCGTTAACGGCAAACAGCGCCAGCGGTATCAGTACTATCAGAACGGTATAGGAAAAATTCATATCTTAGAATTAATAATGAATAATTAATAATTATTAATTGTGTTTTCTCTATTTAAAATCTCAAAAAAATAAACCAATTTTTTATTTCCTTTAAGCTTTAAGCTTTCGCCTTTCAGCTATTTTTAGTATTTCATTTTATCAACATTCTCCACGTCGATGTTGGTAAAGCGTCTGTAAATATTGAGTATGATGGCGATGGCAACAGCTGCTTCTGATGCTGCAACGGCAATAATGAATATGGAGAAAAAATGCCCCTGAAGCTGATCGGGAAACAGGTAACGGTTGAATACCACAAAATTTATGTTTACCGAATTCAGTATCAGTTCAACTGACATCAGCATGGTGATAAGGTTTTTGCGGGTAAGAAAGCCATACACACCAATAAAGAACATGATGGTGCTGACGATCAGAAAATACTGCAACGGGATTCCTGTTTGTAACATATCGCGTAATATTAATGGTCGAATACTAATTTAACTTGTCCTGTGAATTACTTCCTTCTGGCTTTTTCTTTGCAATCACAACCGCGGCTATCATGGCTGCCAGCAGCAAGATACTGATTACCTCAAACGGAAGCACAAATCCGCCGTCGCCATAATTGAGCAGGTCGCGGCCTATCATATGCATGTCGAGTTCTTTTGCGGCAACTTTATCGGCTGAGAACGTAAACTGCAGAATGGTCGAGATGCACAGAATCATTCCGGCAACAGCCGCCACAGCCGAAAATATCGCTTTTGAAAATCCGATAGGTTCAAACTTCTGACTGATGTGGCTCGTAAGCAAAATAGAGAAAATGATTAATACCACAATGCCGCCTGCATAGAGCGTAAGCTGCACTGCCGCGAGGAACTGATAATGAAGCATGAAATACAATCCGGCTGTAGACAGTAAAACAATCAGCAGGAAGGTTGCTGCACGCAGTATCCTGCGGCTTGTTACCGTCAGGACCGAAAAGATAATGATCATGGCGGAGAAAAAATAGAACATGAATTGTGTGCCGGTAATTTCCATTATTCAACTCCTTTCATTAATGTTGATCCTTCTTTATTTAAGATTTTATTCAGTGCCGAACGGCTGAAGGTGGCCTGTTCAAAATTCTGCCCCCATGCCAGTGCTTTCGACGGGCAGGTGTTCACGCAAAGTGCGCAGAATGTGCACATGCCCAGATGGTACACGTATTTATCAAGTGCCCGTTTCTTTTTGCCCTCTTCGTTGATGTTCATAACCGAAATCACTTCAATGGTACCGTTGGGGCAGTTCATTTCACATATGCCGCAGGCAGTACATTTATGTTCATTGTTCTCGTTGTGCGGCATCAGCAGCTCACCCTTGTACGAATCAAACATCTTCAGCTTTTTCCTGTTCTCAGGATAACGCTGAGTAACAATTCGCCAGGGGGCAAGAAAGAAGTTCTTCCCGGTCACTTTCATGCCCGTAAGCAGCGACCAAATCCCCGAGAACATTCCTGTAAAATAGTTTATAAAACCTTTCATATCTGATAATTAGTAATTAATAATTAGTAATTAATAATTATTAATTGTTCATTGTTAATTGTTATTTATAAAACCCATCCCATCAGCACCAGAAACGCCATCAGCAATACATTGAACAGGTTGATGGGCAGCAGGTATTTCCATTCGAGGTTCAGAAGCTGGTCGATTCTTAAGCGCGGGAAGGTCCATTTTACCCACATCATGATAAACATGACCACACCTGCTTTTCCGAAGAACCAGATAATAGGCGGAATGAGTGCCATAAAGTGATTGAACCCATCGGGCATAAAACCGAGATGCAGCGGCTGCCATCCACCCCAGAAGATGGTTGCGGCGATAGCTGAAATGATGAACATATTGATCCACTCTACCAGCATGAAGAAAGCGAACTTAATTCCCGAGTATTCAACATGGAACCCGGCTGTAAGTTCCGATTCGGCTTCTGCAAAGTCGAACGGACCGCGGTTACATTCGGCCGTACCTGCTATCATAAATATAATGAAGGCGATTACTGTGGCGATGTGACCCTGAAATATAAACCATGTGTCTTTCTGTAAAGCAATGATTTCGCTGAATTGCATCGTTCCGGCAAGGATTACCACGGTAACCAGTGAAAGACCGATGGAAAGTTCGTAGCTGATAATCTGAGCGCCGCTTCTCATAGCGCCAATGAGAGAATATTTGTTGTTGCTCGACCATCCCGCAAGGAGAATACCGATAACACCGATGGATGAAACCGCCATTACGTAAAATACACCTATGTTGAAATCGAGTGCATGCAGACCTTTGGCGAAAGGAATTGCGGCAAGCGTCATGAACGTGGCAATGATAACGATAAAAGGCGCCAGGTTGAACAGAAATTTATCCGCGTTCTTTATCGGGATGAGCTCCTTGAGCAGCAGCTTGATAAGGTCGGCAATGGTTTGTATGATGCCGAAGGGTCCGGTACGGTTCGGTCCGAGCCTGTTCTGGAAGAAACCGGCGATTCGGCGTTCAAGCCAGATGAGCAGTAAACCCAGCAGAGCATAAAACACCAGAAATATTACCCCGATGATTGTCATTTCCACAAGATTGGCCCAGAAAGGCTGCAAATTATCGTACATGAACTTGTCTATGTACTGTGTGAATGACGTGAAGTCGTAAATATCAAAAGCCATAACTGAACTTTTTTAAATAATTTTTAATTTTATATTATAAATTTTAAATTGAAAAAAACAAATAATCTAATTAGTAAAGGAATCAAACAGAAAGAAATTAAAAATCTAAAATTTATAATTTATAATTGTTTCTACCGGTCAATGTCCGGAATAATAAGGTCAAGCGAACCGCCAATGGCCACCAGGTCGGCAATCTTTCCTTCGCGTGCCAGATGGTCGATAACAAAAAGGTTGCTCAGGTTGGGTGAACGGAATTTTACCCTCGACGGATATTTCTCGCCTTTACTTTCAATAAAAACACCCAGTTCGCCACGGGCAGTTTCAATTCTGTGATAGTATTCTCCTTCGGGCAGCTTAATAATTGGTTTCATTTTGGCTTTGAAATCGCCTGCAGGAATATTATCAATAAGCTGTTCGATGATGGACATAGATTCGTGCATCTCGTCCATTCGTACTTTATAGCGTGCAAAGGTGTCGCCTTCGGTATATAATATTTCTTTGAAGTTTACGCGGTCGTAAGCGGCATATGGTTCTTTTTTGCGAACGTCGCATACCACGCCCGAACCTCTGGCGGTGGGGCCGGTGGCACCCATGTTTATAGCTGCATCTTTCGCCATGATCCCGACGCCTTTTGTGCGGTTCTGCATAATGATGTTACCGGTAAGCAGGTCGTCGTATTCTTTAATCATTTTACGGAAATGCTTGATAAAAGCTTTCACGTCTTTCTGGAAATCGGGATGGATATCGTTGAGGAAACCGCCGGGAGTATTGTAGCTTTGCAGGAAGCGACCGCCGGTCGATTTTTCCCAGATGTCAAGAATCATTTCGCGGTCGCGCAAGCCGTAGAAGAAAGTTGTGAGCGCGCCTAAATCCATGCCGAAGCATGCCCACCAGAGCTGATGCGAATTGATGCGGGTAAGTTCGTCTAATATGGTACGTATCACCACTACGCGGTCGGGAACTTCAATGCCGAGACCTTTTTCAACACAGGCGCAAAAAGCATGATTGTTCATGTGAGCCGAAACGTAATCCATACGGTCGGTAAGATGTACGATTTGCTGGTAGGTGAGTTTCTCGCACATTTTTTCAATGCCGCGGTGGATATATCCGCAATGCGGTTCAACCCGCTTTACCATTTCACCTTTCAGTGCCACCACAAGCCTCAGTACGCCGTGTGTCGACGGATGCTGGGGGCCCATGTTGATGGTATATTCCTGTTCTTCCAGGCTGTTGACTTTTACTTCGTCCATGGCTTAACGTTCAATAATGTTAATTTCATCCACATAATCTTTACGCAGCGGGTGTCCCACCCATGTTTCCTCCAGAAAGAGGCGGCGCAGGTCGGGATGATTGCGGAATGTAACACCAAACAGGTCGTATACTTCGCGCTCAAGGCATTCGGCAGCCAGAAAAACACTTGTAATAGATTCTATCACGGGGTTCTCGCGGCTCGATGCTTTGGTTTTGAGTACAATTTTATGACGCAGCGTGGTCGATTCCAGATGGTATATTACTCCGAGGCTGTCGCCGTAATCCATCCCGGTAAGGCACATCAGGAAATCAAAAGCGGTGTCGGGCGACTCTTTAAGTCCCCTGGCCAGTTCAGCGATTTTATTTGGAGCTACCGTAGCTTCCAGAAATTGCCCGCCTTCCTTCAATTCCGCTTTGGGAATGATGGAGATGACTTTCGCTTTCAGTTCTTCGTTATTCATATAAATAATATGTAGGATGAAAAATTGCGGTTCTACAAATTGTCGTGTGTTCTCATTTGCTTTGAGCGGATGGTTTCTGTTTTAAGCTTACGCTGAAGCTGCAGAAAACCATACAGCAGTGCTTCGGGCCGGGGAGGACATCCGGGAACGTACACATCTACCGGAATGACGTGCTCTACACCACGTACCACATGGTACGAATTGTAATAGAACGGTCCGCCGGAAATGGCACAGGCACCCATGGCAATGACGTACTTAGGCTCCGACATCTGGTCGTAGAGGCGTTTCAGTACGGGAGCCATTTTGTTTACAATAGTTCCTGCCACCACAATTACGTCGGCCTGACGGGGGCTTGCGCGGTACACTTCCATGCCAAAGCGGCTGAAGTCGTGTCGTGCAGCGCCGGCGGCCATCATTTCTATACCGCAGCAGCTTGTGGCAAAGGTGAGTGGCCAGATAGAATTCTGACGTCCCCAGTTAAAGAGTGCATCCACCGTGGTGAAGATGATATTGCCACCCGATTGTTTGTAAAGTTCCAGAGCTTCGTTGTCCCTGAAATCTTTATTTTTCATTGGTTTTATTCCCATACCAGCGCGTGTTTTTTCCAGGCGTAAGCCAATCCAAGAATCAGAATAAAAAAGAAGATACAGATCTCCACAAAAGCTACCATTCCCAGTTCTCTCATTACTACTGCCCAGGGAAATACAAATACGATTTCCACATCAAACACCAGAAAAAGAATGGCAAAAAGGTAATAGCCTATGTTGAACTGCAGCCAGGTAAGTCCCTTGGTGGGGATACCGCATTCATAAGGCTCCGACTTCTGCGGGTTGACCGAACGGGGGGCGAAGATCGATGCGAAAACGATGGCTACGCCTACAAGAAAAGCCCCGACAATAAAGAACAGTATTAAAGATTCTCCGCTCATATTATGTTGTTCAGGTTAGTTGCTACGTTGTTTTTATACCAATGCGGTCAATTCACAGAATTTGCTGAAAAGCCCGTTATTACTGATAAAGAACACAATTGTTAATCAGATAACAATAATCAATGTTTTGTTGGACTGCGAAATTATAGATTTTATTATATCCTGAAAGTTTTTAATCCTTTTTTTTTTCAACGACGGTTGATAACGTTCGTAACACGCTAATAATAAGTCGTGAGTCAAAAGTTCATAAAGTCATAAAGTTTGTAAAGTCCATAAAGTCAAAAGTCCATAAAGTCAAAAGTCTGTAAAGTCAAAAGTCTGTAAAGTCAAAAGTCCATAAAGTCAAAAGTCTGTAAAGTCAAAAGTCCATAAAGTCAAGAGTCTGTAAAGTCAAAAGTCTGTAAAGTCAAAAAGAAGACAGAAGTCAGAAGACAGGAGATAGAAGATAAACGCCCCTCTTGAGAGGTATTGGGTAAATATTCATTAATATCTTTGACAGATGCAAAATTGGAAATTACCGTGTGATAATTGAAAATGACCGAGCCGGAATTGAAAGTGACCGGGCAATAAATGACAATGACCGAGCCGGAATTGAAAGTGACCGGGCAATAATTGACAATGACCGGACCATAATTGGGAATGACCGGATCATAATTGACAATGACCGAGGCATAATTGGAAATGTCCACGTAAAACCGGAGAATGACCAAACCGCCTTGATGGTTTATTTTAAGACATTAAAGTCTGATACCAAGTTCAACCTCAAACCAGGGCAAGCTGTCGTATAGTTTATAACCATAGTGAGTTTTTTGTAACAAGAACACCGGCGTGAAATTGAACCTTGCTGCCAAACGCCCTATTTGGGGATCTGCCTTGTATGATAAAATCGGGTAGGGAACAATTACCCTGTCATATTTCGAGGGTTCAAGCCATTTCACAATCCCCGCGCCTAGGCCGAAACGCCGGTAGTAGCTGATTATATCCGCCTTTAATACCAAATTTGTTGTTAAAAAGGTGAGACCGCTGCCAATTCCCAAATCAATAGATGAATGAGCACCTGTCGGAAATATCCTCTTATAACCCAGCGTGAAACCTACAAAAGTACCGCCGGCAAGGCTGAAGATAATAATGTTGTTGCGTCTAATTATAGTATTCACCGAATCTCCGACTTCTGCTTTATTGACTTTTGGTATGTGGTTCCGATGACTGAAAGCGGTTGCTGAAAGCGGGCAGGTGAGCTGTACCTGCACATCATGAACAGTAAGCCGCGCGGCATTGAGAGCAGAAGGACTGATAAAACCGGAGTACCTTACTTTGTTAACGAACGTTTCTATTATATTTTGATTGCCGACTTTCGCTAAATATTCGTGATTGGTAATATGGTAACCTGCCAGAGCAATATCCATCCTTATGGAAATTCTGATTGGTCCGGCAAACATATTTATTCCCGGTGTAAGCATCAGCAACCCTGTGTAGGATTCGTCGCGAAAGGATTTATCTATTGAAGGCCAACCGCCGCAATCTCCCAGACTCAGTTTATTCAGGCTATATCCAAACCTCACTTTTAATCCGATTTCAGGGAAAACAGCACCTTTCCGCTCCCAATTTCTGATGACAGACCTTCCGGAATAATATTCAAACTGATAGTTTTTTGAAATAAGGGATTCATAACTGTAAGTACCATCGTAAAAAACCGATTCTTTTTCTGTATTAAATGAGAATGAAATGCTCTGTTTATAAAGTCCTTTGCTTGAATATCCGAATTCAAAAAATGGTGAAACGCGACGTGCCGCCATAAATCCATTCAGGTAGGTATGTGTTCCGCTGTCAACCGGAATGTGGTATGCAAAATTATAATTCCGATGATAATAGGCCCATGGAATAGTCTTTACCTGAAAACCTGCACCAATATAAAATTTGCCTTCATAAGCGAAACCTGACGCGGTTTTGTCTGCAGGCAGATGGATAAAACACGACTGTTTCTTATTCTTAACCGAATCGTCGGGCGCCAAATTTGGTTTCCCCAAAGACAATACCTGGGTAGGAACTGCGCTGCAAAATAGAACCAGAAGCATCCATCGAAAGGCGTTTTTCTTCATCAGTATATAATTCAGCAGTAAATATATAAAAAATTAATAAGGAATTAAAACACACCAATAAATTTCATCCGGTTGCGGCGCATGGTACACCATAATTAATTATTGCCCCTATCCCTAAATCCTCCCGATGAATCGGGACAGGCTTTTCCCCGCAACGGTGAAAGGGACTTAATTTTTCACCTTTCCGTTGCGGCGCATGACAACTTATTTCAATTAATTAATATTATCCGTGCGCCGCCTGATTTACGTGTTATCTTTATTTCTAGAAATATTATATCCCTGACGGGAAAATTACAAATAACGGAATCAATTAATCATTTTAATAACGGTAACCTTCATCAGTGATAGACATCTTCTGACTCCTGCCTTCTGTCTTTTAGCTTTCACCGTTTAGCCTTTGCCTTTATTTTTCGACTCACGACTCATTGTAAAAACCAGGTCAAAAGACCTACGCCGGACACAACAAAAGACCCTTGCTTCCCCCTCCGTTCTGAACATACTTTTACTGCCGAAGTACTATTATATATATCGCGCAATACAAAATGACCATCAGATGTCAATTCAGTGGGGGTAAAACACCGCAAAACAGGAAAACCATTTTAAATACTTAGTTTTAATTGATATCAGAATGCAAAAATAGTACGATTATTTAGCAATCTATTTTGTAACGAAATAAAAAACAATGATTTAGGCTTTACTTTTATTAACAATGGGTGTTTGATTAGTTCGGCAGAAATGAATGAAAGAGCCTCAAAAAATGATTATTATTGTTTTTTATTATTGACGTAAACACAACACAATGAGGGGTGCAAATATTTTAGTTGTTGAGGACGAAAAGCTGCTGGCGCTTTCCATGAAATCTTTTCTGGAACATTATGATTACATGGTTGCCGGAATCGTTGCCGAAGGGAAAAAGGCCGTTGAGCAGGCAGCCATTCTTCAGCCCGATTTAATCCTGATGGATATCCGTCTCGACGGTCCCATGAGCGGCATCGAGGCTGCTGCGAAAATCAGGCAGTTCGACGATGTTCCTATCATCTTTACCACGGCATTCATCAGCGATGAGCTGCTTGATGAAGCCAAAGCCATTGAAGCTACCGGTTACATGATTAAGCCGTTGAACTTTGATGAGCTCAAGGCCAATATCGATATTGCCCTGTATAATTATAACATCGAGAAGGAATTAAAAAAGCAGCAATCGTTCATCACTGCCTGGTTTGAAGCTACTCCCGACGGGGCCGTTATTGCAGACATCCACGGAAGCGTGCGTAACTGCAACAAGTCATTCAGCCGCTTTTTCCGCATCGACCGCAAGGCCATCATCGGCAATAATCTGGTTGATTATATTAAAGATATTGAGCTTACACGCTATCTGCCCGGCTTTGATAATGAGCAGAGCCAGCTTAAAAATCATAAATATACCATCTCCTGGCCCGACGGCGAAAATATTTTTCTGGAGATAAACTCCGAAGTGGTAGCCGATGCCGATGGCAAACCACTGCTGTGCCTGTTTTCTTTTCACGATGTTACCGATGCATATAAGGCAGAAGAAATTATCAAGCGGCGTGAGCAGGAGTTCCGCCTGCTGGTTGAAAAGAATCCCGATATAATTCTCCGCATCGACAAACAGGGACGTATCATTTATGCGAATCCATCGGTAGAGCTGTATTTTGGCCGTACTCCCGATTCGCTTACGCATGAAAACATTATGGTGCTTTCACCCAGTGCACGTGCCCGTGTATTGTGGGAACGTTTGCTTACACCGGCTTTCAATGATGGTAAGGAAGATGAGATTTACTTCAACTATACCACCAATATTGGTAAGCGATACCTGTATTCCAGAATATTGCCTGAGCGTGATGCGCACGGTGAAGTGGTGAGTGCCATTATTATTTCGCGCGATATGACCGACTTCCGTAAGGCTGAAGACGGTTTGCTGCGTCTGAAAATTGCTTTTGAACAATCCATTGACGGCATTGGGATTACCGATATGCGGGGCAATATCAGCTTTGTGAATAAAGCCTGGGCAGAGATGTACAACTACCATCCCGACGAGCTGAAAGGGCAGCATCTCAACATTTTTTTCGAGCCCGTTTACTACGAAAATGCGGTAAAGCCGTTCATCAGGCAGGCGCTTGATAATGGTGCCAACGAAGGCGAAATAGATTATCGTAAAAAAACCGGCGAAATACTTACCATCTGGATGACCAGTACGCTTATTCGCGATGAGCTGGGCATTTCTGTCGGGTATATCATCATTACACGCGACATCAGCGAACGCAAGGCTGCCGAGCGCCGCATGGCTCAGATTAATGTTGAACTCGAGAAAATGGTTGCCGAACGTACCGCCGAACTTTCCATGTATGCCAAGGAACTGGAAGCATTCAGCTATTCCGTTTCTCACGACTTAAGAGCCCCGCTGCGCGGTATTGAAGGATTCAGTAATGCGTTGCTGGAAGACTATTCGGAGAAACTGGGCGAAGAAGGTACGGCTTATATGAAACGAATTTCGGCAGGGGCCAAACGCATGTCGCAGCTCATTGACGATTTGCTGAACCTGTCTGTAATTGCGCGTAAAGACATGGCTTTTGAAGAAGTGGATTTAACAGAGATAGCTGAAAAGGTTGCCGAAAATTTACAGATACTTGACAAAGAACGCACGGTGGAAGTTGTAATCGCCAGGAATCTGATTACAAGCGGTGACCGCCGTTTGCTGCAAATAGCATTTGAAAACCTGATGGGAAATGCGTGGAAGTTCACGGCAAGTGCCAGAGTTCCGAGAATTGAAGTAGGCAAAGCCGTGTTCAACGAACATACCTGTTTCTTTATCAGTGATAACGGCGTAGGCTTTGATATGACTTATGCCGATAAGCTGTTCAAGCCATTTCAGCGGCTGCACAGCGCTATTGAATTTCCGGGAACGGGAATAGGACTTGCTATTGTGAACAGAATAATAAGCAAACACAATGGGCATATATGGGCCGATTCTAAACCCGGGCAGGGAACGACGTTTTATTTTAAATTGAAATAAGAGGGTTGGGTGTTTTGTTTGCACTTTTGAAAAGCATGAATAGGCCGGATGGCTTGACAAACTAAAAAACAATGTATTATGGACGAAAAAATTATTCTGATTGTAGAAGACAATGCCGATGATAAGGAACTGATATTACGGGCATTCAGAAAGTGTTCCATAAAAGCTAAACCTGTTGTGGCACACGACGGAGTGGAAGCACTGGACTACATGCACTGCACCGGTTTGTTTGCCGGTAAGGATGAGTATGAAATGCCATCGTTGATTATCCTTGATCTTAAACTGCCCAAAGTTGATGGTAAGGAAGTGCTTACGGCCATTCGGGCACATCCTAAATTTAAATATATTCCGGTAGTGATACTGTCATCATCAAGCGAAAAGAATGATGTAAATGAATGCTTCCTGCTGGGCGCAAACAGTTACATCAAAAAACCCATTGACTTCAGAGCATTTATGGAGATTGTTGCACTGCTTGTTAAATATTGGCTTGATTACAATGAACTGCCCCGATTGTAAATAGCAAATCTCGATTAAATATTTGTGCTGAAGCGCCCGGAGACGTTTCGGTTTTTTTAGGAGTTAAAATATGCATTATTATTCCATGCCAAGACTAAATAACGTTGTTTCCATTTCTATTTTTGATAATCGTTGTATAACTAAGTAATAAGGCATTATGGAAAATGAATACACTCACTCTTCAGTACACAAAGCACCCGGCAAAAAAAGGGGGAAGATTTTTTTTGTAGCCCATACCTTTATTATTTCTATTACTGTAATCCTTATTATATTGCTTACGGCCTATTTTTTCTATGGCTTTCAGCAAAAGAGGGCTGCACGTATCAAACACGCCGAAATTGAGGGTATAGGCAATCTTAAGGAGGACCAGGTTTCAAGCTGGCTGAAAGAACGAACAGACGATGCCGATTATTATTTCAACAATCATGATTTTGCATTAAAAACTTTTGCATTTGCCGCTGCACCTTTGAACACTGTACTGCTTAATAATATCAGCAATGAGCTGGCAACATTCCGGAAAAATCATCAATACGAGAATATTTTTCTGATTTCTTCAAAGGGTGAAGTCTTAGCAGATATTAAAGAAACCGGATATCCTTCCAATACGTTTTCATGGGATGCGTCCATGGATACGATTCATTCGCTTCATTTCCGCGATTTCTTTTTAAATCCTCAAACCGGAAAGCCTAACCTGGGTTTTTGGATTCCGTATTTTAAAAATAAAGAAGATAAACACTGGACAACCCTGCTTGTTATTCGTATTAATCCTGGAAAGTTGTTATACCCCTTGCTGGCCACCTGGCCGAATAAGAGCTTAACTTCCGAAACTACGCTTGCCAGAAAAGAGGGCGATAGTGTTGTTTATCTTAATAACCTCAGGTTTAAACCGAACTCTGCCCTGCATTTTAAATTGCCTTTATCACGAAGCGACCTGCCTGCTGCTCAGGCAGTAAATGGAAATACCGGCACATGGGAAGGAATTGATTACCGGGGTATGCCTGTACTGGCAGATATGCGCAAGGTGAAAAATACACCCTGGTATATGGTCAATAAAATTGATTTGAGTGAGGTATATTCCGATCTTGACCAGACGTTTATTCTGGTAGTACTATGGGTGATAGGGCTCATCATCATTTTTGTCGTCGTAATGATAATCAGGTGGCGAAGTATAAGAATGAAGAACCTGACCGATATTTACCGGAATGAAATCAGAGCCATGGAATCGGAAAAGGCACTTGAAACCCTTACTCAAAAACAAAATGCGTTGCTTAAGGTGCTGCCCGATCTGGTGTGGATAAAAGACATCAAGGGCATTTACAAGGAAGTGAATACGGTATTTTGCGATACATTTGGTTTGCGCGAAGATGAAATCGTTGGTAAATCGGATCTGGACTTATGGGACGCCAAGGAGGCGGAACGTGCCCGCAGTAGCGATCGCCAGGTAATTGATGCATTATCACCCCGGCGGTTTCTCTATAGTATTATCAACAGACATGGGGATGAGCTATGGATGGATGCCGTAAAATCGTTGATATACAATGATAGCGGTGAAATAATTGGTCTGATTGGGGTTGCTCGAGATATTACTGTGCAGGTAGAAAAAGAAGATGAAATAAAAAATCTGAACCGGATTTATGCAACCTTGTCTGAAATCAATCAGGCGGTTGTGAGAGTCAAAGACAAAGACAAGCTGTTTACGGATGTATGTCGTATTGCCGTTGAACATGGCGAATTTTGTCTGGCGTGGTTGGCTAAAGAAACGAGCACGGCAGGCTTGCCGGTTGCATTGGGTATTGAGGGCACCATGGAGGCTCATGCGCGGGAAATTGCCCGGAACTATGTGAGTGTTAAAATGTTGAATAGTGAAATTCAAACATTACTGAAAAGGGGGGATTATTATATATGCAACGACATCGATGCCGAGAGCGGCGATGTATTCAGCACCGGGAAATCAGGGGATGTCGGGTTTGCATCCTATGCTATATTTCCGTTGATAGTGAATGATGTTATGTTTGCCAACCTTGTCCTCTATTCAGAGAAGAAGGGCTGCTTCAATGCAAAGGAGCTGCAGCTACTGACAGAATTGTCGGGCGATATTTCATTCGCCATAGGTTATACCGAACAGGAAGAACTTCGTCGCGAGGCGGTTGATAAATTTCAACTTTCGTTTATGAATGCGCCTATGGGGATAAGTTTGACCTCTACCGATGGCAGATTTATACAGGTAAACGATGCTTTTTCATCTATGTTAGGTTATTCTCATGATGACTTAATGGAAATTCCTTTTGCAAGCATTACTTATCCCGACGATCGTAAAAAAAGTCTGGAATGGATGGCGCAAATGATCAGTGGAGCATTGACGGGACTGAATGCAGCCGAGAAAAGATACATTACAAAATCGGGGAGTTACATCTGGGTTGAAATCACCACTTCCATGATGTTTGATAAAGAAGGGAAGCCGCTTTATTTCATCACCATGGTTCAGGATATTACAGAAAAGAAGAAGAATGCGGAAACCCTGCGGCAAAGTACCGAGATGTTGCAGCTGGCTCAGCGCATTGCCCGCATTGGATCATGGACGTACGATTACATGAGCGGGGAATATGACCTTTCCGAGGAAATGTGCGATATTACGGGATTAAACCGCGATGCAAGCAGTCCGGTAGAAGATAAATACCTGACCACATTTGTTCCGGAAAACCAAAATGATTTTAGGGATTTGCTTTCTAAAGCAGTTGAAAAGTCAGGTGAATTCAAAGAGGTAATCAGCCTGGTAATGCCCGGTGGTGTGGCCCGACACATTCAGGTGCAGGGGATGCCGCTGAGAGACGATACAGGCGTAGCCGTTAAATTCTTTGGTGCTGTTCAGGACATCAGCGATAGGGTCCGGATTGAGGAAGAAGCCAGCATGGAGCGCGATCAGTTAAAAATGATTATGAATTCATTTCCGTATGGAGTGTACATCGTAAATAAGGAGTATGAAATAGAATATGTGAACCCTATGATAACCAAAGAATATGGTGTTGTGGGGACAAAAAAGTGCTATGAATACCTGCATGGAGGTAACAGACCCTGCATCTGGTGCAGAAACAAAGAAGTTTTTGAGGGGAAATCATTTACCTGGGAATGGACTTCGGAACGCAATGGGAAGACCTTTGAGGTGTTCGATACACTTTTCAAAAACCTGGACGGAAGTCTGTCAAAACTTGAGATATTCTTCGATATTACCCAGCGTAAACGTGCCGAAAATGAAATCATCAGTCTCAACCAGGAATTGGAATACAGGGTTGATGACCGCACCACCGAATTAGTGGCATACACCAAGGAGCTGGAAGCTTTCAGTTATTCGGTGTCGCACGATTTAAGAGCTCCTTTACGCGCCATACATGGTTTTGGCAATGCGCTGATAGAAGATTACGGAGACCAGCTTGATGAAACTGCCATGGGCTACCTTCAGCGGATGTCGAAAGGTGTTGAGCGCATGTCGGGCTTGATAGACGATTTGCTCAATCTGTCGATGATTACCCGCAAGGAAGTTCATTTTGAGGAGATAGATATTTCCAATATGGCGCTTGATGTTGTTGAAACACTTGGGTTTTCAGGAAACGCTCAGATTGAGGTTGCTGAAAAAATGTCAATATATGGTGACAAAGGTCTGGTTCGGATTGCCATGGAGAACCTTATCGGGAACGCTTATAAATATTCATCAAAAGATAATGTTGCAGAGATAAAAATAGGAGTGTACACCAAAGACGGCCGGGAATATATTTCAGTAAAAGATAACGGTGTTGGTTTTGATATGGAATATGCTCATAAGCTGTTCACACCTTTCCAGCGTTTGCATTCCGATGCTGAATTTAAAGGTACGGGGATAGGTTTGGCCATTGTGCAACGCATCATTAATAAGCATGGTGGCGAGATTTGGGCAGAATCGAAAATCGGAAGCGGCTCTACCTTTTATTTCCGTTTTTCGGACAGTAAACCCAATTATTCATAAAAATAACAGAACAGATTGCTGATAGAGTACTTTATTAAACTAAACTGAGTTTGAAAGAGTGGGAATGATTAATAACTCAAGTTCGTAAAGTCGAATTGAACGCATAGAACCATCATGAGTGAAGTAGAGAAATATACGGCATCGGAATCGGCGAATGCATTTATTGTACGGATGATGAATGAGCTTAATACAAATTCATCTGCTGATGCAATCTGTAATCTGATTGGTTCAAACCTGAATTCCTATCTGGGGAAATTTATTTCTATTACGGATTACCGCCGATCAGACGATAGTCTTGGGCTGCAGTCCATCTGGGGATTACAGAAATTCATTGGTAAAATTGCGTCAACAGCGGGTTTCGACCCTCTTAAAAAGAGATATTGTTACGAAACCCTTGATGAAAAGTATAAGCAACTGTTCACCGGGAATAATCTTGTACGGTTGCACGACGGCATCTATGATTTTGCACTGGGGCAACTGCCAAAAATGGTCGCCAATACAATTCAAAGTATTCTGGGTATAAAATACATTTACACTATCGGCTTCTTCTGGGATGAAAGGCATTACGGGGGTGTGAGTGTTTTTTCTGAAAATGAATTGAGCGCAGAAGAAATTTTTGTGATAGAATCGCTCACGAAACAAGTGTCGGTATTGCTTAGCCGGATAATGTTCGATAAGTATTTCATGGAAAGTGAAATGAAATACCGCCAGCTTTTTCAGGCAGAACCGGATGCTATTTTCATTTTTGACCGTGAGTCACAGCTTGTAATTGATGTTAATGATGCAGCTTGTGCACTCTACGGTTATAGCCGTGATGAATTTATTGGATTGCCTGTTATCAGAATCAGTAGCTCGCCATCAAGTGCAATATCCCTGCTCTCCAAGATGAAAACAGGAGAAAAAATGAACCTGTTGAGACGGAAGAATATCCGTAAAGACGGGTCGGAGTTTATTATAGATGCTGTTGCCACAATGTATGAGCTTGACGGGAAAGAAGTGCTCTGTTTTTCGGTACGTGACATTACCGAAATAATAAGTACTGAAAAGAAAATGACGGATAATATCCGCAGCCTTACCATTATTTCATGGATTACCAACTCACTGAATGAATGCGATACGGTTAAAGATATTCTTAAGACATTGGGAACCGGCCTATTCGAATTGGCACCCGATATTGTTTTTATTGTTTCCGAAATTGACCATGCCACCGGATATTCAACAATTCATAAAACGGTAGGACCCGGTTGGGTGCTGAAGGCTGCTTCGAAGTTTCTGAACATTGAATCCAAAGAATACAAGGTCAGGCTTGAGGATTTGAGACCAGAGGACCAAAAGAAGCTAAAGTCCGGTAAAATAGAAGAAGTTGAAGGCGGAATCTATCAGTTCTCTGTACGCAAGATAATGCAGCCTCTGGCGGTTGCGCTTGAAAAGATACTGGGAGTAAATAAAATTCATGCTATAGGTCTTAACCTCGACAATGAATATTACGGTGGTATCACCATGCTTTCGAAAAGAGAAATCAACAGGGAAGAAATGAATATCATGGAGATGCTTGTTCGTCAGGCAACGGTTCATATTTCCAAGATAGTTCAGAAAAGGGCCATTATTGAAAGTGAGGAAAGGTTCAGGTCGCTGGTTGAAAATGCTCCCGTGGCGGTTTTCGTTCAAACAGATGAGAAATTTGCGTATCTGAATAAAGCGACACTTGCGCTTTTCGAAGCGGATAGTCCCGATGCTTTAATGAATACCTGTATCTATGACCGTTTTCACAGCGATTTCAGAGAAATTGTTTGCGAAAGAATTAAGTTGCTGAACAACGAAAAGAAGAATGTGAGGGAACTGGAGGAGGTATGCCTGAAAATGGATGGTAGCAGCTTTGACGTTTACGTATCGGCAGTGCCGGTTGTATTTGGCGGAAAAAATGGCGCCATGTTTACCGTTGATTCACTCCGTGCCGTTAAAGATATCCTGAAAGCAGAAATGGCCCTTGAGGTAATTCCGGGAAATAATCCGGCGCGCTCAAGGCGGATAGAGGTGCAACAGCTTTGCCGTAATAAAAGTACGGTCTGGGTTGAGAGCCATGTAAGTTTTATCAGAGATACGGAGGGTAAGCCGGTTGGATTCCTCGGTGTAACCAGGAGTATTATGGAACGCAAGCTGGCTGAAGAAGCCTTGTCGCAATCGGAAGAACTGTACCGTACCCTTGTGCATGTTTCGCCTGATATTATTGTTATTGCCGACCTGAATGGTATTATCAGTTTTGTTTCGCCTCGTGCCAAAGAAATGATGCGCCAAAGCAATACCGAAGGTGTGGGGCAGAGTTTGCTTGATTGGCTTATGCCCGAATATCATGCACTGGCATCTGAGAACATAAAAAAAACATTTACCGGCGAAATGCCGCTTTCAAATATTTATAAGCTGAAAAGAGCTGATAATACTACTTTTTGGGGTGAAATAAACGGAGCGCCCCTATACGATAATGCCGGACGTCCCAAAGCTTTGGTGGCTGTTGTGCGTAATGTTACCAGGCGTGTTGAAGCGGAAGAACGAATCAGAAATATCAACATGGAGCTTGAGGCAAAAGTAAGGGAGCGGACAGCAAAACTTGAAATTCTGGCCAGCGACCTTGAATCTTTTTCTTACTCGGTTTCGCACGATTTGCGCACGCCCCTTCGGTCGCTCGACGGCTTTGCCAATATGTTACTTGATGATTATTCGGAACGCATTGATGATGAAGGCAAGCGTATGCTGAATAAAATCATCGGCAATGCCCATACCATGGGCACTTTAATAGATGATCTGCTGGAGTTTTCGCAGATAGGACGTAAGGAAATACGGTTGAAGCAGGTGGACATGAAAAAAATTGTTCATCAGGTATATGGCGAAATTCTTACTCCGGCTTTAATAGAAAAAACAACGATGACCGTAGGAGAACTTCCATTTGCCTATGGTGATGAAAAATTACTGAAACAGGTGTTTGTGAACCTGATTTCGAACGCCGTAAAATATTCTTCAAAAAAGGAGAAAATTGAAATAGAAGTGGGCGGATATGCAGAAAAGGGAGAAATTATTTATTTTGTGAGTGACAAAGGCGTTGGATTCGACATGCAGTATATTGATAAACTGTTTACAGTTTTTCAACGACTTCATCGTGCAACCGAGTTTGAAGGTACCGGAGTAGGGCTGGCGATCGTCAAACAAATTATTTCGAGGCATGGTGGCAGGGTGTGGGCCCGCGCAGAAAAGGATAAGGGTGCTGAATTTTATTTTTCTTTGCCGAAGCATGATGCAGTGCATGAAGTTTAACGTAAATTTGGGAAAAAAATAACAGGTTTTGCATGGAAAATTCATTAAGAGTTCTTGTGATTGAGGATATGGAAGATGACGCAATGCTTCTATTGCGTGAGATTCGAAAAGCCGGGTATGTTCTCAGCAGTCGCAGGGTTGATACTGAAGCCGATTTGCAGGCCGCACTAAAAGCCCAATCGTGGGATATCGTTTTTGCCGATTATGTTCTTCCGCAGTTTAGCGGTATCAGAGCAATTCAGGTTGTACGCGCTTTTTCGGCCGACCTGCCGTGTATTATGGTATCGGGGAAAGCCGGTGAAGAAACTGCCGTAGAGGCGATGAAAGCCGGTGCAACCGATTTTTTACTTAAAGGAAAACTTTCACGCATAGGTCCGGTAATAGAACGGGAGTTACGAGATGCCGCGTTGCGTAAAGAAAAAGCGAATATTGAAAAAGAACTAGACTTTAAAAGAGAACAATACCGAATACTTTTCGAAGCGGCTGACGATGCCATCTTTTTGCTCGACAATAACCATATTGCCGACTGCAACCGTATGACACTTGAATTATTCGGTTTGACTAAAGAAGAAGTGGTTGGCTGCACTCCTTATGAACTTTCACCAAAAATGCAGCCCGACGGGCAGAACTCTGAGGATGCCGCCACCGTTTGGATGAATAAAGCTCTGAGCGGTTCTCCACAACATTTTGAATGGGTATTAAAGAATGCTTCAGGGAATAATACTTACGTGGATATTTCGCTGAGCCCGCTGATGATGGAAGGAAAAAGCATGTTGCTTGCCATTCTCAGAGATATCAGCAAACGAAAACTCGATGAAGAAGTCATCCGAAAGAGCGAAGAAAAATACAGATTGCTGTTTTCGGAAATGCTGAGCGCTTTTTCATTACACGAGATTATTCTTGATGAAAATGGCGTTCCTGTTGATTATACGTTTCTGGATGTGAATCCTGCTTTTGAAAAGCATACAGGATTGAAAGCCGTTGATGTTATTGGTAAAACTGCAAAAGCTGTGCTGCCAAATATTGAACAATACTGGCTTGATGCCTACGGTTCGGTGGCACTCACCGGCAGGCCTATGGAGTTCGAGAACTATTCATCGGATTTAAAAAAATATTTTGACGTACGTGCATACGCTCCGGAACCGGGCAAATTTGCTGTTGCCTTTGATGATATCACTGAAAGGCGCAAAGCCCACGAATTGCTTGGCTTAAGCGAACAGAAATTTCGCTTTTTGGCTGAGCGCATGCGCGATATGGTGTGGACAACAGACCTTAATTTCAACACGACGTATGTCAGCCCTTCAGTAAAAAAAGTGTTGGGCTTTACTGTCGGAGAACGGTTGCAGCAGGATCCGCTGACAATGATGACGCCCGAGTCACATAAAAAAGCCACAGCACTTCTCGCTATGGAGATGATGTACGATCAGCAGGCTGAAACAGATAAGGAGCGTTCTGTAATTATTGAAATAGATTACTATCATAAAGACGGTCACATTGTTCCCATGGAATGCAATGTGAGCTTTGTGAGAAATGAAAATGAGAATATTATTGGTTTGTACGGTCTGGCACGCGATATAAGTTCACGTAAAATTAGTGAACGCAACCAGAAACTCGTTGCCAGTATACTTAACTTATTAAATCAGCCCGAAGAGCAGCAGAAAATTATTGAAACCATTCTGGAGCTGATACAGGAATCAACGGGTATTGAAGCTGTAGGTATCAGACTGAAAGAAGGGGAGGATTACCCGTTTCATGCTTTTAGCGGTTACCCTCAAGGTTATAAAGAAAATTTCGCGACGCTTATTACTCACAATAAGGATAATGAAATTGTGCGTGATGAAAGAGGTTGTGTTTACCTTGACTGTCTTTGCGGAAACGTAATCAGCGGATTTACGGACGACAGCTTGCCTGTATATACTAATGGCGGCAGTTTTATGCTGAATAGTTTGGAAGAGTTTGACAGCATAAAAGAAGAATTGCAATTTAAAGGTGATTTACGTGGGCATTGTATTCACGAAGGTTTTGAATCTATGGCCATGATACCGCTGAAAAGCGGAGGCGAAATTATTGGCATATTACAACTAAACGATCATCGGCCAAGGCAATTTACCGGTGAGATTATAAAGTTCTACGAAGAAATTGCCTCCAGTATCGGCATTGCGATGAAGCGTATGCAGGATATTGAAAATTTGAAAAAAGCCAGGGCAGAGGAAGTAAAACATCTTAAAACGCTGGAAATGCTCTCGAAAACGGCCATGGGTTTCGTGCAGCTCAAACATGAAGAAGATATGGGCGCCTTTATCGGGCGCAAGGTGTATGATTTAGCGCCCGACGCTACCGTAATTGTTGCTTCATATGAAAAAGATACGAAAATAATGAAGGGCGAAGCCCTTGTTGGAGCAGGCAAAAACAAAGACGGAAGTTTTAGCGGTATCCATATTCATGATTTATTGTTTGATGTGCCCGATTCTGTGTACGATTTTCTGTATAAAGGCAAACTCGACAAGCAAAACTGGCCGAAAACCATCAGCAGCATCGCATCGAAAAAAGATATTACTGATTCCTTCGCAGAATTTATTCGCGATAAAGATGTTTATAATGCCGGTTTGGTTGACAATAATCAACTGTTTGGTGCGCTCATTATCGTAAATCCCAAGGACAAGCTCATAAACCGACTGATACTCGAAACGCTCATCAGTCAGGCTGCCGTTGCCATCAATAAGCGTAATATTGTTACCGCGCTTAAACAAAGTGAAAACCGCTTCAGAAGCCTGTTTGAGAAAAATAATGATGTTATTTTTACCTTCGATAGCAAAGAAGCACTGAAATCTATCAATCCTATCGGCGAAAAGCTGATTACGGGAAAAATTACACCCAGTACAAAGCTGCAAACCATTCTTACTGCCGAATCGTACAGGAAATTGAAAAACAGCCTGAATAAAGCATACAGCGTAAAAGAGAAATACTGTTCCGAAGAAATTGAAATGTTTGCGCGTAACGGTAATATTTTATCCTTCCAGCTTAGCTTTTCCATTACTTATTACAATGATAAGCCGCTTGAATTATTCGGCATTGCACGAAATATTACACAAAATATTTTGTTTCAGAATCAGGTGCTCAGTAAAATTATTGAAACCGAAGAACGTGAGAAGAAATCATTTGCCGAAGAGTTGCACGACGGCCTGGGCGCCCTGTTGGCTACGATAAATATTTATGTAACGATGCTGCAAAAGCCCGAAAAGACGAAAGAACAGAAAGAAGCCTATCTGGAGCAATTAAAAAAACTGGTGCATGAAGCAGTTACCAATATTCGCCTTTTTGTAAATACGCTGACTCCCAATGTGCTCAGCGATTTTGGCCTTGTAACAGCGGCTAAACTGTTTGTCGATAAAATCAATATCACACGTCCCGGACTGATTGAATTTGATTCCCCGGCAAAATTCCCACGCTTTGATAAAATTATTGAGATAAATTTATACCGGATTTTGCTGGAGCTGATTAACAATACGATGAAGTACGCTGAGGCAAGTTCAATTAAAATAAAGTTATCACTCAAAGGGAAAAAACTACTGCTGCATTATGAAGATAACGGTAAAGGCTTTGATATTGAAGGCATACTGGCATCAAATTATTCAGGAATGGGCGTAAAAAATTTGTTTGCCCGGGTAAAATCTCTGAATGGAATAGTTGATTATATAAGTACACCCGGAAAAGGAACCAGGGTAGATATTGAGGTGGTTCATGCACCAAGTGACAAGAATTAAATATTATTGTATCTTTGAACGATTAATGATTATTATATTAGCTGAAGTCAAATTATAAAAACAGATTATATGGAAAAGATCAGGATACTCATTGTTGAGGATCAGGTTATCTTCAGAGGCGGGCTTACGCTGCTATTGCAGGATATGCCGGAGGTGGAAATAATTGGTGAAGCTGCAAACGGACAGGAGTTTTTGGATTTTGTAGCAAAAAAATTTCCGGATATCGTACTCATGGATATCAAAATGCCCGTGATGGATGGCATTGAAGCTACCCGTATTGCCGCGCAGAAATATCCTAAGCTGAAGATTTTGGTGTTATCCATGTTTGGAGAAGAAGAGTACCTTGTTAAGATGCTCGAAGCTGGAATCAGAGGTTTTCTGCTTAAAAATGTGGAGGAAGATGAACTTCGCAAAGCGATTACCATGGTGGCTCAGGATAAAAACTATTTCTCAACAGAGCTATTGCCGGCACTTACCAGCTCTTTTATGCGCAAAAAAGCATCGGATGAGGAGAAGGACGGCATGATGGAAAAGCTCACCAAAAGAGAAGTTGAGATACTCCAATATCTTTGCAAAGGATATACAAATAAAGAAATTGCAGAGGTTTGCTTCATCAGCCCACGCACTGCCGGCGGCCACCGAAATAACCTGCTTGAAAAAACAGGTTGCAAGAATACCGCAGGTTTGGTGAGCTACGCCATCAAAAATGGTCTTATTCAAATGTAGTTTTATTATTTTGGGGGACGATGAATTACAGGGATCTGATTGTAAAGTTGCTCAAGACAAGAGGAAGTATGAATGTTATAGAAAGCGCCCTGATGGCGGATTTCGCTAACCTTCCTGACCCGGATGCCGGGTTTGCCAAATGGTGCAAACTACATCATATCAAAGTTGAAAAAAACAACGATGAGAACTCAATTACACTAACACTCGATCCTCCCGTTCACTAGTAGATTCGAAATTTTTACAATAGTATATTTGTATCAATCCTGCCGATTACCTAAGACGGCAGGATTTTTTATTATCATAATTTTCTCTTTTCTGATTCAGTGTAACACATTACTGATTCATGCATTTTTTTATTCAATCTCATCTCAATGGGCAATACTAAGGCATTTTGCTTCACGGCAAATTTGACTTATTTTATTTCCGCTGCAAATTTCTTTTATGATCTTGAAAGTCCTGTTATTAAAGGATTGTATGAGATTTTGATATTGATTGATAAATAACTTGCTTGAAATTTATAAGTCAAATGTCCTGTCTTAAACCACCTTTTTCAGCATAAAAAATCAGGTGTTTCGAGCCTTGATATGGGCAATGACTCTGTTGTAATTTTGCTTTATCGAATACGTGTAATGAATTGAAGTCAGCATTATACTCAAAATTTTCTGGCATACTGAGTGAACTGAACGATAAACTTAAAAGACTAAAACAATGGGCTACAGGGAAATTATACTAATAGTGCTGAGCAGCAGAGAAAGCCTTATATGTAAAGAAGATCGCTTGCTGAATGACTTCAACTATAATGTGAACCCGCAAGTGAGCTTTCAGGCGTGGTGTAGCGACAACGCGATTGAATATAAGCGGCTGCAACAGAATATGATAAAGTTAAAGAAAGTCGGCGATAATTAAAATCAGGTTAATCAGCACATGAAAAAGCAGGTTAATTGACCTATAAAAAAACAGGGCATATAGCGCTTGAAACCGGCAGACTGATAGTAGTAATTTTGTATCATAAAGTTTGAATGAAATGGACGAACTGATAATCATAAAATTTTTAAAGAGCCTTAATTGCGAAGAAAGATTCAATGTAATTATCGGTCCGCAGCGTAAAATGATTGAAAGTAATTTGAAATGCCGGATATTAACTTTACCACTGAACAAACTGCCTTACTTGGGGTCCGATGCAGAATATTTCATGGTAACAGACAAAAATAAACACTTGTCGTATCTGGCAGTTCTTGAAAGAATAAACAACTAAACTGTAAATAGACTCAATAGAAAATAATCTAATACCTTATAATTATGAAAACGATGACAACAAAAACGAAAAAAACAGGCAAAAGCATTTTCAAAAGTGCAGCCATGTTATTCGCGGCCTTATTCATATTTACGATTACCTGTAGTGCACAGGCACCGGTGAATAATAATGCCGTTGTAAACACAGGTAATACCGATGAAAATCCGTCGGCGATTCGCTCAATGACTGCATTTACTGCTACATTGGCCGAAGGAACCGTTTACCTGAACTGGAAAATGAAAGGTGAAACCGCCAACAGCGTATACGCCGTTGAACGTTCATCTGACGGACAAACTTACGAAGCCATCAGTTACAAAGACGGAATCGGAACACCGGGTTCAAGCATGGAATTACTCTATTGCTCAAAAGATGAGAAGCCGCTTGCAGATCAATCTTACTACAGGATTAAACAATACCGTTCAGATGGTATTCTTTACAGTCAGGCAATAGGTGTAAAGGTAGAAAACACACAGCCCCTTTCAATGGGAACCGGCAACGAATAAACGGAACCAATTATAAACCCAAAAATAATTACAAAGAAACAGACACAAGAACAACTGAAAAACTAACAAAACTAAAACAACTTAGAGGTACCCGTGTTCATCCAGGATGTTCAGTAGGTACACGAGCCTGAAAGGGCGTTAAACCCGGAGACTAGGGGGGCAGGAATGTCCCCCGCTCCATTTTTATCCCTTCATTCTCACTATCCTCATCACAGTCACATCTTCATTAATCACAATTCTGAGCAAATACACGCCTTCAGCAAAACCAAGTGCATCGCGGTTTATC
>JBAXND010000044.1 GCA_037133915.1 Bacteroidota bacterium | reverse complement strand
TCCGTGTCTCAGTACCAGTGTGGGGGATCATCCTCTCAGAACCCCTAGACATCGTGGCCTTGGTGAGCCGTTACCTCACCAACTAGCTAATGTCGCGCATGCTCATCCTAAACCGCCGGAGCTTTAATCAAAAAGAGATGCCCCTTTCTGATGTTATGGAGTATTAATCCCGATTTCTCGGGGCTATCCTCCAGTTTAGGGTAGATTGCATACGTGTTACGCACCCGTGCGCCGGTCGCCACCAAGTATTGCTACTCGTGCTGCCCCTCGACTTGCATGTATTAAGCCTGCCGCTAGCGTTCATCCTGAGCCAGGATCAAACTCTTCATTGTAAAAAGTTTTAAACTGTCTCAAAGATTTACTTTCCTTTCAAATTATCCTTGACAGGGATATTTGCTACTTTACCTAACTTCAATTTCATCAAAGAACGTTGTTCTATTTTGTTCTGCTTTCTGTCTCCATTTTCTCAATCGAAACGGGCTGCAAAATTAATCTCTTTTTTCATAACTGCAAGCTTTTTTGAAAATTTTTATTTTTTTTTACTTTCACCCGCTTATGCTGAAGACTGCGTGGTTAGTAAGGCTTGCGTTGTTATCAATGAACGTTTAATCAAATTCGGACTGCAAAAGTAATACTTATTTTTTAATCCGCAAGTTTTTTTAAAATTATTTTTTCTTTTCAGAAACTTCCCGATAAATCATTGATCTACCAGAACTTGTGAACCAATCTTGCAATCAAAGAACTTGTTTTTGTAATTGGACTGCAAAAGTAATACTTAATTTAACAATACAAACTTTTTTCTGCTTTTTTTTCAAAGTTTTTCTCAATTACTACAGTATCAGCACCTATACAGCGAATCTTTTTCTGCGGCACACAGCCTATTCTTCAGATTTCATCACGTTGGCAGGTGCCATTGAATATTCTCATGGGTATGAATTCCTACATAGATTTCACCAAAACACCCGCCAGCACTGTATTATGCAACTATTCTATCTCAATTGCATTGTTGTATTATCTAATTATCCGTATCTTTACATCAAGAAAGGGTTATTTCGGGTTCCTTTCAATATTTATATAAGTTAAACGTTACTATTATTGTTTATGCCCGCAAGATGCAGACATTTTATTATTCATTCTCTACCACTCATTAACCATTATTATGAATACTGTATATATAATGTATAAAAGAAGACTCGGATCAGCTATTCTGTTTTTTACCCTGCTTTGCGGGATGCTTCTCTTTACGCGCCAGCAGGTGTGGGCACAGGTGGAAAGCAATGGTGAAGATGAGGAAGAACAAGTGTATGAATTACCCCCGATGAAAGGCTCATTCTTCACGGGAGGCAGTCTGGGCGTGCAACTGGGTACTGTAACAATGATTGATTTAAGTCCGCAGTTCGGCTATTACCCGCTTGAACACATCTCGGTAGGCGTCGGTTTTACCTATGAATACATTCGCGACAGGCGCTCATACGGGACTTCAACCTCGGGTTATACCGTAAATATGTATGGCGGCAGGGCATTCACCAGATTATATCTTCCTTTTTATGACCCCATTTTCGCTCATGGCGAAATCGAATACATGATGTATAATAATCCTTTTGATAAAAAAGACATCATTAACGTCACAAGTGTACTGGCCGGATTGGGCTACAGACAGCGCCTGGGAGGACATTCAGCCATTAATCTGATGGTGCTGTGGAACTTTAATGAGAATGAAAACTCACTTTATACAAATCCGATTATCAGAGCAGGCGTAGATATCGGACTTTAGTCGTGAGTCGTGAGTCGTGAGTCAGAAGCCGGAAGAAGTATTTCCCCCGGATTGGATTGAGGGCAATAGAATGATTCCGTATCTCCTATTTAGTTTTTAAGAGGCACACATATTCTTCCTTATAGCCGCTATCGGCCTGAATAGTCAGTGTGATGGCCTTACACGTTATTGTTCCCGTTGCCGTCACATCTTCCATGGTTTTTATCTCAGCATTATCGGCGCTGTAAGTGAGATTAGTGCACGCACTGAAAACAAAGGAAATCGAACCGCTGTTTTCATTCACTACCAAGCGCCGCACATTTTGCCTGGGAAATGCAGTACCGTCGGTAGCACTGGGATAGCCCTGTGTTATGATACCGGTATAAACGCCATCGTTTTTATTCAGCTCAAGCTGAAGGGGGCATCCGAAATCGCCTGATTCTGCTTCGTACCAGCAATTATCATAACTGCCTTCAGGAACAAAATTTCCAAGCGCCCTTGATGTAAACGCCCCGAACACCCATCCTTCGCGGTCGTTGAACCGTATCATGTACCAATAATCTGTTTTTTCACCGATGGTTTCCTTTTTACCCGTCTCAAGCAGCAAACAATCGTCGTGCACTGTAAGCTGAAACAACACTTTTGCAGTAGTACCGGGCGTTTCGCGAATATTCACGTTTGTTCCTGCAATTGTAATTCGCTCGCTCTGCGCAAAGATACTCGCCGAAAACAGAAGTATCATTGCGATACAGAAAATTACTCGTCTATTTTCCATAAAATCTCAAGTATATAACAGCATCTGAAAAACAAAATAACTCAGGTGCATCCAAGTCGCCGCCGGATTTTTCAAATTGTCAATTTTTTCATCCAAAGGCCGTCAGGTATTATCAAATCAAACACTTTTCAATATCTCGAGTGTAAGATCCCAAAAACGCTGTACCGTGGGTATATTGATGCATTCATCCGGCGAATGAACTCCGCGCAAAGTAGGCCCATAGGAAATCATATCCATACCCGGATATTTTTCACCGATGAGTCCACATTCAAGACCGGCATGAATTACCAATACTTCAGGGTCATTGCCAAAAAGTTTCTTGTATGATTTTCTCGTTATTTCAAGTATCTGTGATTTTGTATTGGGCGACCAGCCCGGATATCCGTCGTTGTGGGCGGTGCGTGCACCGGCAAGCATGAATACGCTGTCAACCATATCCACAACATCTTTTTTTCCTGATTCAAGCGATGAGCGCTGACTGGTTGCAATGCGGATTTCATCATCGCCCATAGTGCGTATATCATCATCGGAAGCTTCGTCTTCATGACTGCCTTTCATTTTCACGGAAGCAAGATTTGTAGAGGTTTCTACAAGGCCGGGCATATCCGGTGTCATGGATATAACGCCATGCGGACAAGCGCAGAGTGCGAGCAACAATTCGTGCTGTGCCGTACTGTCAATAACGTTTGCAGGTAAGGCGGCAGGTGTGATACTGATTGTAAGACCTGAGTCATTCACTTTAAACTCGGCAGTAATATCACGGGTAAGCTTATCGCAGAAATTAATAAAATGATCTTTCTGTTCCTCAGGAAGTGCAATAATGGCGTAGGCTTCGCGCGCAATGGCATTGCGCAGGTTTCCAGCCTTTATATAATTCAATTTTAAACCGTATTCGCGTGCGCCATTCCACAAAAATCGAGTAATTACTTTAACGGCGTTTCCTCTGCCCTTGTTGATATCATCGCCTGAATGTCCGCCTTTGAGCCCTGAAACGCTCAAACGAAACCCGCAATGACCAGCAGGCGTTGTATGTTTTTGATGTTTGAAGGTTGCCACTGTGTCTTTACCACCGGCACAACCGATAAACAGCTGTCCTTCATCTTCGGAATCAAGGTTCAGTAATATGCGGCCTTTTAAAAAGCCTTTCTTTAAGGCAAAAGCTCCTGTAAGTCCCGTTTCTTCATCAACGGTAAACAAGCATTCAACAGGTCCGTGTTCAATGTCCGTTGCGTCGAGCAAAGCCAGCTGCACTGCCATGCCAATACCATCATCCGCACCAAGCGTAGTACCTTTTGCACGCAGCCATTCGCCATCGACCCAGGGCACAATGGGATCGTTATCCCAATCATGAACTATGTCATTGTTTTTCTCACAAACCATATCGATATGGCTTTGCAGAATTACGGGGTGAGCATTCTCTCTGCCTTTGGTGGCAGGCTTTCTGATAAGAACATTGTCCACATCGTCGGTCATTACTTCCAGTTTATGCATAGCCGCAAAATCAAGAAGGTACTTAACAATTTTCCCTTCTTTTTTGGAAGGTCTGGGTACGTTGCATATTTCGGCAAAATAATGCCATACGCGCTGCGGCTGAAGATTGCTTATCTCTGTGCTCATAGTTTTGGATTAATTGTATGGTTACAAATTTCAATAGCAAACGCTAAAGTACGAAAAGAACTCATACGAATGACAGGAGTCGAGAGTCGAGAGTCGAGAGTCAAGAGTCGAGAGTCAAGAGTCAAGAGTCGTAAGTCAAGAGTCGTGAGTCGTAAGTCAAGAGTCGTGAGTCGTGAGTCGTGAGTCGAGAGTCGAGAGTCAAAAGAAAGAAGACAGAAGTCGGAACAGGCTACCGCAATCTGTCGGCGGAACGAACGAGCTTTTCATCGCGGCGAATATAGCGCTGTGCCAGCACAAAGAAGATGAGTGGCACTATGGCAAGATAAACACCGGCACCATAAGCAGGAGCCACATTAATCATTTTTCCGATTTTATCGGCATAATAAAATATGCCTGCAACGAGCAGTATATTCACGAGCATGGCAACCGCCACCACCCGGTATTGTATCGGGCGATTTTTATAAAGAAAAATAGCCACCAGTGCAATTACGATTACCAGAATATATGCGATAAATAATGGCAAAACACTAATCTTATCAAGTCCCGGGATGACATCACCGGGAACCGGGTTGGTGATTTTGGTGATGTCTAACATCAGAATATGTTCTAAACCGTAGTAGCTTACCAGAGGAAGAAAGAAAATGCTGCCGGTGGCGGCAATTGCCAAAAGTAAAAATAAGGTCTGAATGCGCTGTATCATGATATTATTGTTTTAGAATACAAAATTAATTGTTTTATCGATGCGGTACAAATTCAATAAGGGATAATGTCCGAATTTGGAGATTGTCAAAAACAATTCGTAATTTTACATAGACTAACCGTGTTTAAGGGCGAACTGAATTGAGAATCCTGCGTTTCATACTATTTTCACTCTGTTGTTTTTTGGCCGCAAAAACGTGGGCACAGGACCTGCATTATTCGCAGTACTGGACGTCGCCGCTCAACCTGAATCCTGCCACGGCCGGTTTTTTCAATGGTAAATGGCGCGCCGGTCTTAACAGTAAAAGCCAATGGAGCTCGGTCACGGTTCCTTATCAAACAATAACTGCATTTTTTGATATGCAGGTGGTAAAACGCAAATACCATCGCGACGCGCTGGGACTTGGTATCGTTTTAAACCGTGACCAGGCGGGCGATTCAAAGTTTGCAACCACTCAGGCTGCGGTTTGTATTTCCTACATTAAAACACTGAACCGGTTTAACACCAACCTTATCTCTATTGGTATACAGCCGGGCATTGTACAACGCAGTATCAGCTACGCATCGCTATATTTCGACGATCAGTTCAACGGGAACAGTTATGACCCCGGCCTTGCACATAATGAGAATTTTTCAAGATCTAATTTTATGTATTTTGACCTTGGAGCGGGCGCGCACTGGATGTATCAGCGCACAACCAGTACGAATTTTTCGGCAGGTTTGGGCGTATTTCATCTCACGCAACCCGGACAAACGCTGTTTTATGAAAGTACCGTCAGACTGGAGATAAAATATTCAGGATATGCGGCCATTCAGTTTTCGGCAAAGCCATCACTCGACCTGATTCCATCAGCACTTTACATGAAGCAAGGACCATACAGTGAGCTCATGGTGGGCACACAAATAAAATTTGTGCGCGACCGTCATTTGCTAAGTTATACTTCCATAAATACGGGTGTGTTTATGCGGGCGTCTGATGCGCTGGTACTGATGGCAGGTTTTGATTATAAAAAATTCAATTTTGCGCTGAGTTATGATGTGAATCTTTCGCGGTTAAAACCGGCAAGCAAACTCAGAGGAGGTTTCGAACTATCACTGATCTATGTTCACAACAGAGCGAAGTCGTTGCGGCATAAAGACATTCCCTGTCCTATTTTTTGATTATGATGATGAAAAAGATTTTGCCATTAATAATATTCGCATTACTGCTAACGGCATTCTCCACGTCAAATGCATGCGCTCAAACAGCTCAGGAAAATATTGGCTATGGTGATGAAGCATTTGCTGAAGCAGATTACTATAATGCTTCTATATACTACAGTAATGCTCTTCAGCTCGATTCATCAGATATGGCTGTGGTATGGAAATGTGCCGAGAGCTTTAGAATGTTTAACAATTATCAGCTTGCCGAACACTGGTATGCGCATCTTGTAACAAAAGACAATGCAAATAATTATCCCATTGCCCAGTTCAATCTTGCTCTGATGCAGAAATCGCAAGGGAAATACGATGAAGCACTGGCTAGTTTTAATAAATACAATAAAAGGCATGTCGGTGACAATGATTATTATTCCGCCAAAACAAAAATTGAAATAAGTGCCTGCAGTGAAGCAAAAAAGCTGACTGAGCACAAACTGAACATCACCATCGACCATTTGCTCGACGCTTCCGTAAATACAGCCTATTCCGAATTCAATGCCTTTCAATTGGGCGATACCGCTCTCATTTTTTCAGGATTACGTCCCATATCAGCCGGAACAGAAGAATCATTTATTGCAAATGCGTACATCTCTAAAGTATATATTGCTACAGCGACAATGGCAGGCTGGTCAAGGGTCCGCGAATTCGATTCACGCATCGACGATAAAGAAAATCATTGTGCGAATGCCTGCTTTTCGCGAGATCATAATAAAATGTGGTTCACACGCGGAAAGGCCGATAACAATCCACAGCTTCAGACGGCGATTTATTCAAGTGAGCTCAAAGACGGCAAATGGACAAAGCCCGAAAAACTAAATGACAGAATAAACCTGCAGGGATACACTGCCACACAGCCAAATCTGGCAGAAGGCAAGGATTTCGACATATTGTATTTCGTATCTGACCGTCCGGGCGGAATAGGAAAAATGGATATCTGGTACGTGATTATCAAAGATGGAAAATATCAGGCTCCGGTAAATTTAGGAAGTACGATTAATACTGCCGGTGATGATATTACACCATTCTACCACGATTCCACACAAACGCTGTATTTCAGCAGCGACTGGCATAAAGGTCTGGGCGGCTTTGATATTTTTTATTCCCGTGGCAGCCTGAACTCCTGGACAGCACCGGTAAATATAGGCTTTCCGCTCAACAGCAGTTTCAATGATATCTATTTTACGGTGAATGATGTTGATCATGACGGGTATTTTACATCCAACCGTCCCGGCTCCTTATATATTAAAAGTGAGACCTGCTGTAACGACATTTATTACTATGAATGGGGCGATACAACCAGTATTAAACCCATTGCGGAAGTGAGGCCAAAAGATACTGTAACCATTGAACAGACCATCAATCTGCTGTTGCCGCTTACGTTATATTTTCATAACGACGAGCCGGATGCCAACAGCAATGCCGTTACCACGAAAAAAAATTATAAAGAAACGCTCAGCGCATATTATGCGATGAAAGATAAATACAAGGAAGAATATGCCAAAGGATTGAACGGAAACGAAAAGGCGCAAGCCGAACGCGACATTGATGACTTCTTTGAAAATTATGTGGCACGCGGCTTTTCAAATCTCAAAACATTTTCAGCACTGCTGCTGAAAGATCTTGAACGAGGCAGTAAAGTGCAGATTAAAATTAAAGGATACTGCAGCCCGCTGAACACTTCCGAATACAATTTAAACCTTGCTAAACGCAGGATAAGCTCATTACTGAATTACATGAATCAGTATGATGAAGGCGCATTTATCCCCTACTTGAATGGCAGTGCTGCGAGTGGTGGGAAACTAACAATTCTACAGGATCCGATTGGAAAAGCAATGGCAAATCCTTTGGTGAGCGACAATCCGAACGATCTTAGAAATTCGGTGTATAGCCGTGCGGCCGCTTTTGAAAGGAAGATTCAAATCATTTTATACAGCTCACAACCTAAGCACAGCAAGGATTCCGTGATAGTTTATCCAGTGATAAAATGGGCGAAGACAACGCATGATTTCGGCATCGTGGAGCAGGATAAAAAATTAGCATGTGTATTTTCTTTTGAGAATACCGGCGCATCCGACCTGTATATCACTTCCGTTGAAGCAAGCTGCGGATGCACCGTTGTTGACTGGAATAAAGACCCTATACCACCCGGAGGAGAGAGCACTATCGGCATTATTTTCAACACCGAAAGCCCGGGTGGAATCACAGAAACCGTGACGGTGCTCAGTAATACCGAAAAAGGCAAAGACATTCTATTTATTAATGCAGACGTGAGCGAAGAGAAAAAATGAAAATACCCAGACAGTCAGCGGCTGCAGCAGTCCTTATTCTGATTTTTACTATTTCATGTACACATGCAACAAAACACGCCATTGAAGCGCAAAACAAGAGGCGCGACAGCATTGCTGCCCTCGACAGTGTTGCACTGATAAAAAAAATGATGACCGCTGACACCGTCACCGCTATTGAAAAGGAGCTGATAGCCGCCGGTCTTACAGACATTCATACACACGATACGAACATTCGGGTAGAGCTGAAATATTCTACGACCGATAACTTTATGAAAGCGAATATTTATGGCAACCTGCACAAAGCATTTCTTCAACCGGATGTTGCAGAAAAGCTGCTGAATGCGCAGAAATTTCTGAAAGAGCTTCATCCCGGTTACAACCTCATCATTTATGACGCCGCCCGTCCGCGTAAATATCAAAAAGCCCTGTGGGATTCGCTCAAGGTGCCGGCAAGTCAGAAAGGACACTTTGTTTCTAATCCCAAAAATGGCTCATTGCATAATTTCGGTGCGGCTGTTGACCTCAGTATTATAGATGAAAAGAACAAACCCCTTGATATGGGTTGTGGATTTGACACCAATGATGAGATTGCCTATCCATCTGCCGAGACGAGATTACTTGCAGCTGGGCGGCTTACACAACAGCAGGTTGATAACAGGAAGTTATTGCGTACAGTGATGTACAAGGCAGGATTTCATAACATACAAACGGAGTGGTGGCATTTCAATTCATGTACAAGGGAAGAGGCCCGGGCGAAATATAAGATTATTGAATAAACACTATTTCATCCGGATAAATTTCTTATCTCCTGCCCTTCTTAGCTTCTTCTTTTTGCTGTCATAATGAAGCCCATAGCGTTTTACAACTGAATTGCCCATCTGACGGGCAATGTATTCATTCATCGCATAATCGAAAATATACGAAGCATTCTGCTTTGCGCCAATATCAGCCAGTGTGTATACATCAATCATGTGCATTTCGATTACATCATAGCCAAGATAGAGGTCACCGGTGAATTCATTCTGTTTCATCCGTGCTTTGGCGGCGCTTGATTTTTCACATGCCGCGAACATGACACGCATCATTCCGCTGTCGCAGTTAGAACAGCTGATTTCAAACCAGGAGTTGAGTGCCACGGCATCTAAATCAAACTGATAGGAGTCGCCATTCTCGTCAACCATAAAACCTGATATGTATGGTTTGTAAAATTCCTCCAGTTCTGCCTGGGCGAGATTTACAATATATCCTTTCGAACTGTCTGAGAAAAACTTGTATGCCGTTGAGTCGGAATACACACGAAATCCGAATTTATCAAGCTCAACAGCCAGTTCAGAACAATATTGTCTTAAAAATTCGTGATTATTTATAAACTGAACAAATTTGGTTTGAGCATACGCCAGCGAATCCAGATAATGTCTGCTTGTATCGGTAATGGTATCGGCTACGGGAAGCTTGGATGAAATTTTCATCAGGCTGTCGGTATGGAATAACATGAGCGGTGTTTCGTGGCTTGAACGCACATATTGCTTTGCAATCCTCATTTCAGGAGAACAGGAGCTCATGACCAATAACGATAGCAGGAATAAAAAACAGAGTATTCTCTTATGAATTGATATTGTTATCCGTTGCACGTTACTCGGTTTAGTTCAAGTATTTTTTTTCCGAAGGCTAATCCATATTCCTCAGCCTGCAGGAGGTCAGCTTCAGACGGAGTAAACTTTACAAAAAGTCCTCCCGGGAAATAATTCAATTTAAGATTTTGAAGATTTGTTTCCAATATTTTGGACGCTTCACCGCTCCAGCCGTATGATCCAAAGCATCCGGCCAGTTTACCCCGGTCGCGCAGCGGATTTATAACCGCAAACAATGTATATACGGGCAACAGAATATTCTGGTTAATGGTAGGACAACCGACGATAATGCCCGTACATCGTGTAATTTTATCATCAAGTACCATAGGAGAAACATGCTCGATATCGCACACCTCCACTTCGATGTTGCCTGCGGCTCTCACACCTTTCGCTATAGCTTCGGCAAGCACACCCGTTTTATTATAGGCAGCCACAAATGGAATAAACACGCGTTCTTTAGCCGGCATTTCGAGGTAGCGGGTTGCAAGTTCTTCCGTAAGGTCAACATATCTCTTCCAGTCGGAAGTAAGCAGTGGTCCGTGACCGGTGCAGATTGCCTTAATATCCAGCGGGCGAATTTTTTCAATTGCCTTTAGCATAAACTTGCTGAAAGGGCGAAGTATCATATGAAAATAATACCTGAAAGCTTTGTCGAAGTCGCCCACTTTATCATCGAACATTTCTGCATCGCAGTAGTGCGCACCAAATGAATCGCAGGTAAACAGCACCTTGTCTTCTTCAAGATAGGTATAGATTGAATCGGGCCAGTGCAGGTTTGGCGCGCCTATCACTTTCATTTTTTTATTCCCCAGGTCAATCACATCACTTTCTTTCACCACGATATGCTGAAACTCGCAGTTCATGATTTCGCTGAGGTAGCGAATAGCATTGCCGCTTCCGACCACTTTAACCTGAGGTGCCAGTTCAATCAACTTTTTCAGACTGCCGCTGTGATCCGGTTCTGTATGGTTCACAAAAACGTATTCCAGCTCTTTCAGATTGCACAACCGGGTGAGCTTGCTCATCCAGATATCAAAGAATTTTTCTTTGGCAGTTTCTACAATGGCTTTTTTTTGTGCAGCAATAAAATATGAATTATAGGTTGTGCCAAACTCAGTTTCCATCACCACATCAAAGTGGCGCAGACCGGGGTCGAGTACTCCTATCCAGGTAACATCATTCGTAATGTTGAGTATTTTCTCATCAGTCTTCATAATCGTAAACAGTTCTTTTAGAAATCAAATGCAATTTGTAATGTTCCATCATCCTTCTTGCCTTTGGGCTTCGTCTTAGGGGGAACAGGTTCGGCAGGATTTGTTTCAACAGACGGGGTTTCAATTTTAGGTAAGGGTTCCTGTTTCTTAACGGGAGCCGTTTCCTTTTTCGGGGCAATTTCCTGCTTTTGTAATATTTTATCCTGTTTTACAGCTGCTTTTTCCGGATTTGAAACAGGCTTTTCGGATTTAGACACCTCTGTTTTATGCTTTTTCGGCGCCTCATCCTTTTTCTGGATTTTTGCTTCATCAGCATCTTCCGCAATTTGCGCCTTTTCTTTCTTTTCGGATGCCGGCTGTGATTTTCCTTTACCGGCCGATGATTTTAAGTCTTTCAGATAAGCGGCAGGCAGTTCATCATGCTCATCAAGTTCATCAAATTCATCGAGTTCTTCCATCGCGTCAAGCTTCTGTTTCAGCTCATCCAGAATGGCAGGGCGCAGTTCTTCCTGCTCATCTTCGGGCGATGGCAGCGGCTCCAGCGGAATACATTTTGAAATCAGATAATTGGAAAGCCTTTTCCCTTTTGCTTTGTAGCTCTTCACACCGATAAATTCCGCCAGATTCACAGTTTCGTTCGGGCGTTCTTTACCGTCTTTATTTGCAAACTGAATTTCAATCATCGGGAAGGTATCCTTTGTCAGGAAATGCAATTCGCTGCCTTCTGCTTCGCCTATAAAAGAGACTTTCTTTTCGGTAACTTCAATATCGAATCTTTTTGCAAAATAATACTGCATCTCACCATCAAAATACACCGCCGTAAAAATCCGTTTCGGGTTGAACTTTTCAATGATTAAAATATCGTCATCAAAATGATTTGACAGGTCGTAATTATAAAGCTTGTAGAAACCGGATTTGGTAATGGTAAAAATACGGTCGTCGTCTGCGAAAGCCCCCAGATATACTCCACGCTGTTCAACATTGAGCCTGTTCACGGTATCATCAAACCAGATATCGCGGGCTCCAAGCGTTGAATATCCCTGATCTTTCAGGACAACCTTGCGAACTGAATTTTTTGAAAGTGTGTTCCCGATAGAGGCTCTGCCTTTGATTGCAATTGTACTGAAATCAAAATCCATCTGAAGAATCTTCAGTCGTGGTTTCGGTCTGAAGTGAACGGTCACCGTTTCGGCTTCACCGTTTGGATTGGCCGTAAAATAAAGCACTCGCGAATTGGGTGTTCCTTTGGTAAGCACGTATTCTTTATCGCGCGTAATGCCACCAATGGCAAAGCGTTTCACCATCGCTTTACCGATTTTACCATCCTGATAAATCATATTATAGATGGTACGGTCATCAATTTTTTTGAAAATACTGATGTGAATAGAATCGGTACCGATAAATGTTTTCTCACTCACCTTGGTAACGATAAACGTGCCGTCGCCCCTGAAAACAATCATATCGTCAATATCAGAACAGTCGGCAACAAACTCATCTTTTTTAAGTGATGTACCGGCAAATCCTTCTTCGCGATTCACATACAACTTCTGGTTAGCGGCAGCCACAAGGCTTGCCTGTATTACATCAAAATTGCGTATTTCTGTGCGGCGGTCGCGGCCTTTTCCAAATTTTTTCTTTATACGGATGAAATAATCAATCGCAAACTGAACAAGATTGTCAAGGTCGTAATTGATTTGCTTGATATCATCGTTAATGCTCTGAATAATATCTTCAGCTTTATCTGAATTGTATTTTGAAATGCGGTCTATCGGAATTTTGCGAAGGCGCATTACATCTTCGATGCTTATTTGCCTTACCAGTTGTTTTACAAAAGGCTTGAGTCCGGCGAAAATGGTGCTGTTGATTTCCTCATCCGTTTTCGCTTTTTTAATCCTGAGATAAACTTCCTTTTCGATAAAGATGCGTTCGAGTGAGGCGAAATGCAGGTGTTCCAGCGCTTCGGCCTTCTGTATCTCGAGTTCCATTTTAAGCAAATCAACCGTATTATGTGTTGAATAGGCCAGAATCTCTTTCATCCCGAGGAAGCGCGGTTTCTGATCATCAATAACGCAGCCCGTGGGCGATACAGACATTTCACAATTGGTGAATGCGTATAGCGCATCAATAGTGGTATCGGGCGAAACACCCGGTACAAGATGAATCAGAATTTCAACTTTTTCAGCTGTATTATCTTCAATTTTACGAATCTTTATTTTGCCTTTATCATTGGCGGCAACAATAGAATCAATGAGTGATGATGTGTTTGTTCCAAAGGGAATTTCAGTAATGACAAGCGTTTTCTTGTCGTACTGCCCTATGCGTGCTCTGATTCTCACGCGCGATCCGCGGGCGCCGTCGTTGTAGCGCGACACATCCACCATTCCACCCGTCAGAAAGTCGGGATAAACCTCTGTTTCTTTACCGCGGAGCAGGTCAATAGAAGCGTCAATAAGTTCATTGAAGTTGTGAGGAAGAATTTTTGAAGTGAGCCCAACGGCAATACCTTCAACGCCTTGTGCCAGCAGTAACGGAAACTTTACAGGAAGCACCTGCGGCTCTTTGTTACGACCGTCGTATGAAGGCACCCAGGTTGTAATTTTATGATTGAACATCACCTCCAGTGCAAATTTAGAGAGGCGTGCTTCGATATAACGTGGTGCGGCAGCACTGTCGCCGGTAAGAATATTTCCCCAGTTTCCCTGAGTATCAATTAAAATTTCTTTTTGTCCGAGCTGTACCATGGCATCGCCGATAGATGCATCGCCGTGCGGATGATACTTCATGGTATGCCCGATAACGTTGGCCGCTTTGTTAAAACGCCCGTCGTCCAACTCTTTAAGTGCATGCAGAATGCGTCGCTGAACGGGTTTCAGACCGTCGCGAATATGCGGAACGGCCCGCTCCAGTATTACATACGATGCGTAATCAAGAAACCAGTTCTTGAACATTCCCGAAACGTGAATCGTTTTGGGAAGGTTAGATGCACCTTCAAAATCCGACGGTTCGGGCTGATCGTGTTCGCCATTATCGCCGTTAAGGTTCTCTTTTTCCTGTTCGTCCAATTCGTCTGTCATAACCCGTATATTAATCTACTTCCTGAAACGTAATAATAGTGCTTCACCTGCAAGGAAGACGAGAGCAAGTATAATAAAAATTTTCCACAATTTAATTCCTTGATTCATCTCACTGATTACATCGGCAAGAGGTTTCGCGCTGCTTTCAAGTACCGTGAAATTCTTCAAACCTGCTTTGCTGCACATATCTTCAAGTTCGGCAGCCGTATAGCAACTGAGCACTGATTCTTTGCGGTCGTAGTTAAATGCAAGCCCTGTAACTTCACTGTTTTCAGATAATAGAGCGTAATTGCCTGCATCACGAATCTGATCGTGAACATAAACCGTTGTGTTTGTTCCCAGCTTTTTCTGCTCGGGAATAAACTCGTTATCGCCCGTTTTTCCTTTAACCTTAAACACCATTTCGCCCTGCATGGCAACCTTCCTGACTTCAATAGGTTCGTCGCGCCCAATCACGTAGTACAATTTATTTTGAGGCTCACTCAGCAGGGCAACCTTATATAATGCAGGTACAAAAAGAGCGTGTTTCGGGAAATTGCTGTAATCCGTTTCTAAGGGAACTGCAAGCAAATAAACGGTTCCCTGTCCAACAGTCTGTCCACTCATAAACACATCGCCATTCTGCATTTTCATTAAAAACTCCTGACCTGAACTCGATGTCCCTGAAATGCCGTACCACGAAAACACTGACGGTAAATCCATATTCTCCGGAAGGTAATCAAATACATCGCGAAACACAGGATGAGTAAGATTGAGCAATGATATTTTTTGGTTTGCCGTATTGAGCTTTGAATATTGTCCGGCATTCATGCCTTTTAAAAATTCCTGATACGACAGCAAATCAATTTTGGGCGACGGCACTACCAGCATGCTTCCGCCATTCTGAACAAAACGCTGCAGCTCCTGTGCCAGGCCCGATGAAATATTATCGATGGCATTTAAAATAATCAGACTCTGCTGCGGAAAGACAGAAAAATCAGTAGCGTTCACCGAAATGTTTTTAAAGGTGAAGGCGCTGTCTTTCGCGAAAAGCGAATTCAAATAAATGTTATTGGAGCCGCCGTTGATGCACAGAATTGGAATGGATGAAGCCACATTATAGGCAATATAGAAACGGTCGTCGTAGGTAACCGGACTGTCCATGATTTCAAGCACTCCGTGCATAATTCCCGCATCCTTATCGGAATAAGTCAAAACCACCTGAACTTCTCCGGCAGGTGAAATATTGAAACTCGACACGGCTTTTTGAGTTCCGTTAACGCTGAATTTCAACGGCACTTTCTCAAGTTCGGTCTTTCCGGCATTCTTGATGAGTATGAAGAGCTTTACATTTTGCCCCGGCAAATGAACGGGCGATTCAAACCAACAACTGTCGATATACAGATTGTTCACGGAATTTGCCTTGACGGGAACAAGATAAACACTGGCAGAAGTGTCGGCGCTTATTGCGGAAATATCCGTTATACTTTTCTGAAAATCGGAAATAACATAAATATTTTTTGATTTACTCTTGTTTTCTGAAAGCATATCCGACTGCCGGCGAATAATCTCCGATAACTTTTTCACTGACGGAGAGGATTTCAATTCTTCGAGCATCTCGCGAAATTCATCGCGGGTAACCAACCGCTGATGTTTTCCCTCAAAATCGTTGGTGAGGAAATGAAACAGGTCGTCGGGACGATATGCCTGTGCTACCTCCACCGCCTTATTGCGCGCTTCGTCTAACAAGGTGCCGTTCTTTGCGTCCGCTTCCATGCTGAAAGAATTATCCACAAAAACACTTACAGCACCGGTTCCTTTATTGATTTTTGCAGTTTTGGAAACAGGAATAAATGGCTGAGCAAAAGCAAACACCAAGGCGGTGATTGCCAATATCCGAAGAAGCAGAATAAGAAGGTGCCTTAACTGCGATTGTTTTTGAGTGCGCTGTTGAAGTTCCTCAATAAATTTTACGTTCGTAAAAAATACCTTTTTGAATTTACGAAAATTAAAAAGGTGGATAATTATTGGAACTGCCAGACCAAAAAGCCCCAACAGAAATAATGGATTTACAAAGTGCATTTAGCTATTTCTTTTCAGCAAAAATAATTATTTGGCACCAACAATTGTAAATCAAAAAATAATACCCGTCATCTTACATTCAGTATGAAGAGCGAATCAAATGCATTAACTACTGATTTACTATTAGTTCGTCTAGTTTTTACAATAATCGATATATTAAAAAAAAAGAAGTATTCCCTCGAAATCAATCATATATATCTAACAAAATTTAATAATGGGTACATTATTAATTAAGTTTATGTTAGTATAGTTATTAAAAATATTATAAATTTGTCTCAAATTCGATGGATTATTTTCTATTTCATTCAAAATCAGTGATTATGTATAGATATCTAAAAATTATTTCAATTTTGCTTTTCCTTTTCCCTATTGCTAATTATGCTCAGACGAATATTTCCGCAAATCCTGAAAAACCGCTGAGACTGGAGTTTTTCAAATCGGGTGTGTTCGGTGATACCATTGTGCATATGGTTTGGGAAAATCCGGCTGATGCAAATATTAAAACTGTAAGTGTTGAACGCAGCACCGACGGAATTAATTACACCACCATCAATACGGCAGAAATAAGCAAGCTGCCCGATATCCATGCATTGTATTATCCGAAAGATTTTCAGTACAATAACAATATCCTGTACTCAACCGAGGCGGGTCACGGACGATTTATTTATAATGATATCACAAAAGACATCCCCGCCGATGTGAATAAATTCAAGTATCGTATTCAATTCGGCTATAATAGCGGCATACAGAAAGTCAGCGAGTACGTATTTTCCAATCAGGATCCACAGGGCTCAGGCGAAGCTCAACCCAAAACGAACCTGACAGCTGCCGACAGTATTCTCAACCAACTGAAAAGCGGTGGCATGAAATCAAACTGCCCCGTTGTTGAAACACCTCCCAGTGGATACACACCCACCTCACAGGTAACAACCACCTATGGTTCCTGCTGCTATTATGTGACTACGGTTTATCAAACAGGTATCATTCAGGTACCATGCGGCGGAGGTAGTTATGCATGGTGCTGCAACAACGTTCCCGGAGCCAGCGCCTGTCTTTCAGGATATCTGTGGGATCCCTGCTGCGTGCATTACTGCAGTGAGTTTAACGCCTGTTCCTGCCATCCGTGGAGCTGCTGCAATGTTACACTGGTAACTCAGCCTGTAGTTACTCAGAGCGTTGACCTTGCACCCCTTGGTGTTACAGCGGTTGTTGTTGACGAAACCTGCAACGGCATGCTCGACGGCTCTATCGCCGTAACAGTAGCCAACGGCAGCGCACCAATCAACTACACCTGGTCGAATGGCGGTCCTAATTCCGATACACAAACCAATCTTGGCGGTGGCACTTACACCGTTACAATAACAGATGTTGCCAACTGTCAAAGTGTTCAAACCTATACCGTAAATTCTATTCCCGGCACACCGGTATCATTACTGCCATTTCCTGCTTATTGCATCTCGCAGCCCCCGTTCACACTTACCGGTGGAAGCCCGCTTGGTGGAACATTCAGTGGCCCCGGCGTAACAGGCACCACATTCGACCCGAATGCTTCGGGCCCCGGTTCGCATAATATTATCTACACCTATATTGACTCCATTGGCTGTATTGGAAGAGATACCGCCCAGATGGTAATCTACCCTTTGCCAACCATCAATTTCCCGGCAATTAATCCTATGTGTATCGATGCCGGTTTATATACCCTCAATGCTGCAACACCTCCGGGCGGCACTTACTCAGGCCCGGGCGTTACAGGTTCCGTTTTTAATCCCGCACAGGCAGGTCCGGGAACTCATTCTATCATGTACACTTATACCGATGGCAATGGTTGCACCAATTCGGCGCTTACCAATATTATTGTAAATCCCTTGCCGGTAGTCTCATTTGCACCCTTGAATCCGATGTGTGTCACAGCACCGGCCATTACACTCACTCAGGGAACTCCTTCCGGTGGTACCTATACAGGCACCGGTGTAAATGGAGGCATTTTCGACCCCATGGCTGCAGGACTGGGAACCTTTGTTCTGACCTACACTTACACCGACAGCAACAGTTGTGTGAATGCAGCCACCCAGAGCATCACGGTAAATGTTGTACCCGTGGCAGCATTCAGCGCCATGCCCGATGTTTGTACCAACACAACACCTTTTGCACTCACTGCAGGAACTCCTTCGGGAGGTACCTATTCCGGAACAGGTGTTTCGAATAATATGTTCTATCCGGCTATTGCCGATACCGGAACATTTACCATTACTTACATCTACATAAACGGAGCTAACTGCGCCGATACCGCTTATCAGGATATCACGGTGAATTACACACCCACATCCACGTTTACGGTCACCTCTCCTATCTGCGATTTGTCTGATTCATCACTGGTGACTTACACAGGCACAGGCGACTCTCTCTGCACCTATGCATGGTCGTTTGCCGGTGGTGTGGCAGTTCCTGCGGGTGGCAGCGGACCTTTTGATGTAAACTGGAGCACACCCGGCATTAAAAACGTAACACTTTCTGTTACACTTGGAGGCTGTACTTCGGCAGTAACCACAGTACCCGTATTTGTGAGCGACATTCAAACAACCACAGCCCAGTTCAACGTACTGTGTTTTCAGGGCAACTCGGGATTTGCTTCCGTAAATGCCACCAATGGAATTTCCCCGTATCATTATCTGTGGGGCACTGTTCCGCCTCAAGCCAATGACACTGCTTTTGGTCTGACTGACGGAACCTACATTGTTACCATTACCGATACGTCAACCTGTTTTGTAACCGATACCGTGACCATCACTGAACCTCCATTGCTGGAAGGCTCAGTTGATACTACCAGCATTGTTTCCTGTTATGGAGGCAATGACGGAACAGCTCAGGCTTCTGCCATAGGCGGCAACGACCCTTACCAGTACACCTGGTCAGCCGGCACACCGGCAAATGATTATGTAAGCGGACTTCCGGCCGGTAACTTTACAGTTACGGTAACGGACAGCAATGGATGTACCGATGTTGTACCTTTTATCATCACGCAGCATCCTCAGATGTTTGTAACATTGCATCCAACCGATGAAGGCTGTTTGCATGAATGCAACGGGTATATTCTCACAACAGTAACCGGCGGTGTACCTCCTTATCAATATCAATGGAGTCTGGGAAACCAGGATACATTAGCGCTGGTTGGACTTTGCACCGGCAATTACACCATTACCGTTACCGATCAGTTTAACTGCCCGACAACAGCCGGTCCTGCCATAATCGGGACCAACACCCTGATTCATGCCGATGGATACAGCAATCCTGTTGATGGTATTTCACCGCTCAATGTCAACTTCTATTATAACGGAAGCGGTGCCAATATTTTCTATTGGGATTTTGGTGATGGCACAAACTCGGCTTCAGAGAATCCTTCTCATACCTACGTTTATGATTGCCCGCCCGAACAATGCCCCGACTGCAAAACATTCAAGGTAATGTTCAATGTGAACAGCGGAATACCTGATTTCTGTGAAGATTCCATCAGCATGGAAGTAAAGGTATGTAAGCCGTCGGCAATCGTAATTCCCAACGTATTCACACCCGATAACGGCGACGGCCAGAACGATGTCTTCAAAGTTCAATCCGTTGGACTGCTGAGCGAACAGATGGTTATTTTCAACCGCTGGGGCAAGAAAGTGTATGAATGGTACACTGTTCACGGTTCATGGGACGGACATAAAGAAGGCGGAGCCAAAGCCTCTGATGGAGTGTATTACTACGTTTTCACCGCCAAAGGCTTTGACGGCATAGAATACAGCACACAGGGCACCGTGACTTTACTGCGGTAATAATTTTCCGGACATTTGTTTTATCTTCGTAAGAAGTAATATTAGTGAAATGAGAACAAAAACATTTTTTTTGATTCTGTTTAGTTGCGCGTTGACACACTTTTCATTCGCGCAACCTGTCATCCAATGGGAAAAAAGTATTGGCGGCAGCGGAGCCGATTTTGCGAAATCAATCTGCATGATATCCGACAGCTCGGGCTATTATGTTTCCGGATATACCAATTCATCAAACGGTGATATTATGGGCGGTCACGGCGCAATGGACGTCGTTTTATCAAAGCTTGACCTTAACGGAAATCTTATCTGGACCAGACTTTACGGGGGCACCGATAACGATATAAACTGGGGAGTATACCCGGTCAAAAATAAAGGTGCCGTGCTTACCGGATTCTCTAAGTCCTCTGACGGCAACGTGCCCGGAAATTATGGTGACTTTGATATCTGGGTATTTGCAGTGGACTCAAACGGAATCATTACCTGGAATAAACATTACGGCGGCTCACTGGCCGATGGCGACCATGCCGTATCTCTTGTTCCCATTGGCAACAAAGGCTGGGCAATGACGGCAAGTACGTTTTCAAACGACCATGATGTGAACGGTAACCATGGCATTGGCGACGGCTGGCTTGCACGTATCGACAGCGTTGGAAATCTTTTGTGGGCACATTGCTACGGCGATACCAATGACGAAGATTCTCACGATCTGGCACGTCTGGCCGATGGCGGATTCATGCTTACCGGTCATACCTCTTCAAACGCGGGGCAGATTTCAGGGAATCATAATCCCGGAACCGAAGATTTGTGGGTGTTCCGTACCGATTCACTCGGGAATTTCAAGTGGTCACGTTGTTTTGGCGGAACAGATATTGAGATAGGAAAAGCTATTAAAAATGCAGGAAACACTGCCTGTGTGATAGGAGGCTATACCAACTCCTCCAATGGCGACGTAACCGGAAATCATGGTGGATACGATTCCTGGATGCTGAAAGTAGATACATCAGGAACGCTGCTCTGGCAAAAAACACTGGGCGGCACCGGCGATGATTTCGCTGCGTCGCTCTGCCACGACTGGGACGGCGGATTTATGTCAAACGGGCAAACAGCCAGTGTTGACGGAGATATCAGTTATAACCACGGCCCGGCAGGAACCTATGATTTTTGGGTGGTGAAGATAAGCAGCAGCGGTAACCTGATTTGGGAAAAGACTTATGGCGGCTCATCCGACGACCGGGGCGAAGGCATTGCCCCGACAAAAAATCAGGGCTCGGTGATTTGCGGCTGGATTTCATCATTTGACGGTGACATCACCAACAACCATGGTTTCATGGATATGTGGGTAGCCAAGCTTTCGTGTGCCGTTCCGCCCCTGAGCTTTGTTCCTGCCGACACTACCATTTGCACCGGTACCGCATTGAGTTTTGCTGCCGGCTCAACCTTTGCAACGAATCTGTCGTGGTACATGGATAACAATTTTATGCACTCAGGAAGTACGTATAATAACACCTTCAATGCCGCAGGCGATTTTTATCTGAGCCTTACGGGAAGTTACGGCATCTGCAAAGACTCCATTCATCAAACCATTACCGTAAATTCATTTCCTGTTGCGAGCTTCACACCCGGCGACACGGCCGTATGCGGAAGCGGCGACATAACCTACCACGCCACCAGTCCCGGAGAATGGTACCTGAATGGTGTGCATATAGCAGGTGACGATGTACATACCTTCAGTTACGCCACACCCGGCATTGACACCATCAGCTTTATCGCATCCAACGGTCCGTGCAGCGATACCGTCACGCATTACCTTACTGTCAGCCCCATGCCGGTGGTGAATTTAGGGAATGATACTGTTCTTGGATTGGGACAAACAGTTATTCTCGATGCCGGTAACCCGGGAGCACAATATCTGTGGTCAACCGGAGATACAACACAACAAATAACAGCTGGAGCAGGTGGGTGGACAGGCACATTGTCAGTAATTGTTTCTTATCCGGGATGTAGTGCCGTTGACACTATTATAGTCTATTTCCCGAGTGTAATAGCAAACGAAAATATTTCAAAAAGTATCACCATCACCCCTCAGCCCGCCACTGATTTCATCACCATTTCCCGCGAAGGAGATACACAGCCACTCGGAGAAATAACCTTGTTTGACCTCAGCGGAAGACAGGTATATTCAATGATGTCGGATGCCGTTCAGCAGCGGATAGACCTCCGCGGATTTGAGGCAGGTTCTTACATTTTACAACTTAGGGATGAAGGGAATGTGATGCTGAGAAAGTTGCTGATAAAAAGATAAAAAACGCCCATTCTGAGCTTTATAACCCCAAACCCACGGTACGGGACAGGCTTTAATAAGGGGCTTTAATATTGCAGCTAACACACATTGATCTCGCGGTCGCGAGCTTTATCATTGCTATCAGTATAGTTAATCATATAAAACAGCAAGCTTTTACCTCGCGGTCGTGAGTTTTATCATTGCGACTAGCATATTTAATCATACCAAACAGCAGGCGTTTACCTCGCAATCGCGAGCTTTATCATTGCTGCCTGCATAGTTTATCATATCACATAGAAGGCTCGTACCTCGCTATCGGGAGCTTTATCATTGCAACTGGCATATTTAATCATACAAAACGGCAGGCATTTACCTCGCTATCGCGAGCTTAATAACCCCAAACTATTGCGGCTCATGCAACATCACCACATTTGCAATTATTATTCGTGAGTCGCCGATTATAATCACACATTCAATCTACCGATCTTAAACCCCTACGGGGTTATTTGTGGTTTTTTCTATTGACATTAAACACCTCCGGTGTATGCTGTGGTATTTCATTTTTTTCTTCTGTCTCCTGACTTCTGTCTTCTGACTTCTGTTTTTTGACTCTCGACTCATCCGCCAGCGGCGGAGGTGACTTACGACTTCCTGATATAATATAATGGTGCGCCTCTTGGAGGCATGGGAAAATTTGTTATCTTTGCACCTCTTAAAAATCAGCACACTAATGATTAATATTACACTGCCTGATAACTCTGTACGCCAGTATCCCGAAGGGGCTACAGGTCTTGATATTGCCAAAAGCATCAGCGAAGGTCTTGCACGCAATGTGCTTGGCGCGATGGTCGACGGCGAAGTGTGGGATGCCACACGCCCTATTAATAAAGATTCACGCATCAAACTGCTCACCTGGAATGATGACGAAGGTAAAGCCGTTATGTGGCATTCTTCGGCACACCTTATGGCAGAAGCCATTGAAGCGCTTTATCCGGGAACGAAATTCGGTATCGGACCGAACATTGAAAACGGATTTTATTACGATATTGACCTTGGCGACCGCAGCATCTCCGATGCCGACTTCAAAAAGATAGAAGATAAAATGCTTGAACTGGCCCGCAAAGACCAGGTTTATATCCGCAAGGAAATAAGCAAACAGGCTGCTCTTGACTACTTCACTGCCAAAGGCGACGAATACAAGCTTGAGCTCATCAACGACCTGACCGATGGAGAAATCACGCTGTATGAATCAGGTGCCTTTACCGACCTTTGCCGCGGACCTCACCTGCCGCATACGGGTTTTATCAAAGCCATAAAAGTGCTTGCAGTAGCCGGCGCTTACTGGCGCGGCGATGAGAAACGCAAACAGCTTACCCGTCTTTATGGCATCAGTTTCCTGAAACAGAAAGATCTTACAGATCACCTGCTGTTGCTGGAAGAAGCCAAAAAGCGCGACCATCGCAAATTAGGCAAGGAACTTGAACTATTTACGTTTTCGCAGGCTGTAGGTGCCGGATTGCCTATATGGCTTCCCAAAGGTGCCATGCTGCGCGAAAAGCTGGAGAACTTCCTTAAAAAGGTTCAGCGCAAAGCCGGCTACGTACAGGTAATATGCCCGCATATCGGAAACGTTGAGTTATACAAGACATCCGGTCATTATCAGAAATACGGCAAAGACTCCTTCCAGCCTATTAAAACACCGGTTGAAGGCGAAGAATTTATGCTGAAGCCGATGAACTGCCCTCACCACTGCGAAGTGTACAAGAGCAGTCCGCGTTCCTATAAAGATTTGCCCCTGCGCATTGCAGAGTTTGGCACCGTGTATCGTTACGAACAGAGCGGAGAACTGCACGGCCTCACCCGTGTCCGCGGTTTTACCCAGGACGATGCGCATATCTTCTGCACACCCGAACAGGTAAAACAGGAATTTCAGGGTGTGATGGATATTGTGCTTCACATCTTCAAAGCACTTGATTTTAAAGAATATACAGCCCAGATATCGCTTCGCGACCCCAACGACAAGGACAAATACATCGGTTCTGACGAAAACTGGGCAAAAGCCGAAGCCGCCATAATTGAAGCTACCGCAGAAAAAGGCATCAAAGCCGTGGTGGAAGTGGGCGAAGCTGCTTTTTACGGCCCCAAGCTCGATTTCATGGTAAAAGATGCGATTGGACGCAAATGGCAGCTCGGAACCATACAGGTTGACTACAATCTGCCCGAGCGTTTTGAGCTGGAATACATAGGCAGCGACAACCAAAAACACCGCCCCGTAATGATTCACAGGGCACCGTTTGGATCGATGGAACGCTTTGTTGCTGTGCTGATTGAGCACTGTGCAGGTAAGTTCCCCTTATGGCTCTCGCCGGAGCAGGCGCGCATCATACCTATCAGCGAGAAATATGAAATTTATGCGAAAAATGTTTTAGAATTGCTAAATAATTCCGATATTCGCGCCCGAATTGACGACCGTAACGAAAAGACAGGCAAGAAGATAAGAGACGCAGAATTGGAAAAAGTGCCTTATATGCTTATCGTTGGGGAGAAAGAAGAAGCCGAAGGCAACGTCTCCGTAAGGAAACAGGGCAGCGGCGACGCAGGTGCATGCGGGATAGACGAATTTATATCCATGATCAATGCAGAGATTGAAACAATGACGGCAGGTTAATGAATGCCGTTAACAGGTAAAGAAATCACGGGTAAGAACCCTCCGCCTGAGGCGGGATTGTTCGACTTGCAAATTTCAATTCACTTCGTTCTTAAAATTTGAGTCAAACTAATACATTATTCATTAAAACAGGAGGAAGAACTATCGCAACACAGGGAAATTTTCGCCCAAGGGGATTTGTAAAAAAAGAAGAACTGCATAAGATAAACGGCAGAATCAATGCACCCGTTGTAAGGGTGGTTGGCGAAAACGTTGAGACAGGAATCTTTCCGATAAGGGAAGCCCTGAATATAGCTGAAGAACAGGGACTCGACCTTGTGGAAATTTCACCAAGCGCTAATCCGCCGGTATGTAAGGTAATTGACTATAAAAAATTCCTTTACGACCAGAAGAAGAAGATGAAGGAAATGAAGGCCAAAGCCTCGAAAGTGGTTGTGAAAGAGATCAGACTGGGCCCCAATACCGATGACCATGATTTCAATTTCAAACTGAAACATGCCATCAAGTTCCTGCAGGAAGGCGCTAAAGTGAAAGTGGATGTGTTCTTTAAAGGCCGCAGTATTGTTTACAAAGAGCAGGGCGAACTTATTCTGCTTAAATTTGCAAGCGACCTGACCGAATACGGCAAGCCCGAACAGCTTCCGAAGCTCGAAGGCAAAAGGATGATTATGATATTATCACCAAGAAAGAATTGATTCATAAACTATAAAATCTGTTTTGTAATGCCTAAAATGAAAACAAAATCCGGCGCCAAAAAAAGGCTCACCTTTACAGGAACCGGAAAAATCAAGAGGAAACATGCTTACAAGAGTCACATCCTCACCAAAAAATCCAAGAAACGTAAACGTAATCTTACGCAATCAGGATTAGTTGCAGCGGTGGATGAGAAACGTATGAAAAACATGTTGGCCCATTAACAAATCAATTATTAACTTACTCTCAGCTCCATAAGTTCCCGCGTGAAGTGGGACGCTGAAGTGAAAAATCAAAACAATGCCAAGATCAGTAAATGCAGTAGCATCAAGGGCAAAAAGGAAAAAAGTTTTAGCCCAGGTAAAAGGTCAGTTCGGAAGAAGGAAGAACGTCTGGACCGTAGCCAAAAACGCGTATGAAAAAGGATTATCCTATGCATACCGCGACAGAAGAAATAAAAAACGTGAGATCCGCGGACTGTGGATTATCCGTATCAATGCAGCCGTTCGCGAGCATGGAATGTCATATTCCGTATTCATGGGCAAGCTCATTAAGAATAACATCGAAATCAACCGGAAAGTACTTGCCGACCTGGCAATGCACAATCCCGAAGCTTTCAAAGCCATCGTTGATAAGGTAAAATAGCGTAAGCGGAATACAATTTAAAAAAGCCGTCTCAAAAGGACGGCTTTTTTAATTAATAATGAACAACTAATAATATTGTTATGTTACGCGCCAGGCGCGAACCAAGGCTCTTCGTAACAAATGTCTTTTGCATATTGACATCCCGTTAGGGATGCAATATTTATAGAACAATTTTGTCAGGTTAATATTTGTCCCATAGGGACAAGATGTTTTTTGTCTGGTGGCACAAGCCTCACCTGCCAGTGATTCACAACACTCAAAAAACAACTATCAAAGCTAGCGGTATTCTTTGTATTTTTGTTCGCGAAAAATGCAAGCAAAAATGAAACGAGGAAATGCCGTACTGTTACTTCTGCTGCTGATTGGCATCATGCCGCTTTTTGCGCAGCAGAAAAAAGACAGCATACAGCATCCGCGCACCGATTCGCTTAAGGTGTATCATTATCATATTGCCGCCATCGATACCGACATGGTGGCAAGCCTGAAACGTTATCCTGCCGATACCATGCTTACCGGATTTCAGCGGTCGGATCCCGCCCTTGAGTCTTCCCCGTTTTACGCAAGCCTCGGGAACATTGGGCTGGCAACACGGGCCATGACCTTTGGCAGCCGCATCTCTACCTCAGCAGACTTCGGCATGCATGCCTTTGATGCTTACCGCTTCACAAATGAGAATATAAATTATTATTCGTCGGTAGCTCCTTTTACCGAGATGTTTTATTCCACCGGATCGCGCAAAGAGCAGGTGTTTCACGTACTCCACAGCCATACCATTAAAAAACAACTGGTAATTGGCGCCAAATACCGCATCGTAAATTCACTCGGCATCGCAGAGTTCAGGCAGAAATCGGATATTTCAAACATAGTCGCTACGGCTCATTTCAACACAAAGAACCGCAGGTATGGATTTATTGGCAACTACATCCACAACCGCTTTAAGATACAGGAGAACGGAGGAATTACCAACGACAGCATTTACAAACGCGTACAACAGGGCACCGCAGATTCTTCATATACCTACTACCTGAAAAATGCTCAAACCTACATTCGCGAAACATCGGCTTTTCTGGAGCAGTATGTGAACCTCTGCCCAACCGACACTTCAAAAGCAACAGATAGCATCGGGCCCAAATTCCGTATGAACATTGGGCGCATTAGCCATTCCATATATTATTTGAAACAGGTCAACACATTTACCGATGCGGAACCCAATACCGGATATTTCCCTGCCATTGCAGGCGATACCACGTACGCAAGCGATTCGGTGCGTTTCATAATGCTGGAAAATCGTGTTTTATGGACAAATCCCGAAATGACCCTGCAGCATCAGGCGCGCAAACTCAGACTGTACGCCGGTTTCACGTATCGTTATACGGAAGTGCGGCAGAAATCAGGACCGTCGTTTCTCAATCAGTATATTCCTTCCGCAGGCTTTACCCTGAATATCGACAGTCTGTTTTTTGTTTCCGCTTCGGGCGAATACATTGCAGGAAATTACGGTAACGGAAATTATATCGGACGCGCATCACTGGCGTTCCGCCCCGGCAGCAAAGACCATGACGCCGGAATTATCGCACTTAAAGGCAGCTACAGCAGCTTACAGCCCGCATGGTGCACAACATCATTCTCATCGAAATACTTCAACTGGAGTCACGATTACCTGCCACAGCAAAGTATTAACGGCAGTCTTGAATATCGTTACAAAAATTTAGTGGCAGCAGTGGATGTTTATTCCATTAATAATTATGTGCTGTTTCTGAACGATGCCTTGCCCTTTCAGAAAGCGGGCATCATAATTAATGTGTATGCCGCCAGGGTGAACAAACAATTCACCTTCGGGAAATTTGCCGTTCATAACAATTTTATTCTGCAATATACGCCCAACAATCATTCAGTTCATGTGCCTTTATTTGTTGGACAGCAGTCGTGGTATTTCACACAGCCGATGTTCAAAAAGGCATTGCTGGCGCAGCTTGCACTTGATCTGTTTTACAATACACCATACTACAGCGATGCATGGATGCCCGCCACGCAGCAATTCTTCCTGCAGGATAATACAAAAACGGGCAATTATCTTTATGCTGATGTAGCCTTGAATTTCAAAATCAAAAGAGCACGGCTGTTTTTGAAGTTAAGTCACTTCGACAACGGTTTGATGGGCTATGACTATTTCTCAGTGCCCCACTACCCAATGCAGAATCGTGCTTTCAAATTTGGAGTTTCCTGGCTTTTCTTTGACTAATAATAATTTATTGCGTTGAAATTTCTGAAGCATATTTACAATGACCTCAACGCGTCGGGAAGTAAAAAACACTTCGGCGCACTCGATATCTTTAAGTATATCGGGCCGGGGCTATTGGTAACCGTAGGCTTCATCGACCCCGGAAACTGGGCCACCAATATAGCCGGTGGTTCGGAGTTCGGATATCTGCTCCTGTGGGTAATTACGCTATCAACAATTATGCTGATTGTATTGCAGCACAATGTTGCACATCTTGGAATTGCCACGGGTTTGTGCCTTTCGGAAGCTACAAATAAATATCTTCCCAAATGGCTGGGACGCCCGCTGCTGGGAACGGCCATGGCAGCATCGGTTTCAACATCGCTGGCCGAATTGCTGGGCGCCGCAATAGCGCTGAATATGCTGTGGGATGTTCCCATTATGGCAGGTGCCACACTCACCGCAATTTTTGTGTCGATACTGATACTTTCAAATTCGTACCGCAAAATAGAAAAATGGATTATCGGTTTTGTGTCACTCATCGGTTTATCGTTCATATACGAACTTTCACTGGTACACATCAACTGGGGCGAGGCTGCAGTAAGCTGGGTAACACCAAACATTCCGCACGGTTCAATCATGCTTATCATGAGTCTTCTGGGGGCTGTTGTAATGCCGCATAATCTTTTCCTGCACTCGGAAGTAATACAAAGCCGGCAATGGAATCTGAAGGACGACAAGGTAATTAAGCGTCAGCTTGACTTCGAACTGTTTGATACGCTTTTCGCGATGATTATCGGTTGGGCCATCAACAGTGCGATGATATTGCTGGCAGCAACCGTATTCTTTTCAAACGGTGTTATCGTGAATGAACTGCAGCAGGCATCGGATGTGCTGAAGCCGCTGCTCGGACCCTCAGCAGCCATTGTGTTTGCGCTGGCGCTGCTGTTCAGCGGGCTGGCGTCGTCAACAACATCAGGCATGGCAGGCGGCAGTATTTTCGCAGGGATGTTCGGTGAACCGTTTCACGTAAAAGACAATCATTCGCGGACAGGCGTTGTGATATCGCTGTTTGTAGCGCTTATCGTGATATTTATGATTCGTAATCCATTTAAAGGATTGCTGGTATCGCAGATGATATTAAGTATTCAGCTGCCCATCACCATCTTCCTGCAGATTTATCTCACCACCTCTAAAAAAGTGATGGGAAAATATGCGAACAAGCCTATAACACTGATCATGCTGTCGGTAATCGGTTTGGTTGTCACCTTTCTGAACATCCTGTTATTCATTAGTTTTTTCTGATACAATATATCATGACACGCATTGGTTTGCTTTCCGATACCCACAATTATCTGCATCCTGAAATTTTCAACTTCTTTGAGCATTGCGATGAGATATGGCATGCAGGCGATATCGGAAATGCAGGACTGGCAAAGCAACTGGCATCGTTTAAAAAACTTCGTGCAGTCTATGGCAACATCGACGGAAGCGACGTACGCATTGAATATCCTGAGATACAGAACTTTTTTTGTGAAGATGTAAAAGTGCTGATGCAGCACATCGGAGGTTATCCGGGGCGCTGGGAACCGGCAACACGACAGATGATACTGCGCGAAAAGCCGGGTCTGTTCATCAGCGGGCATTCGCACATTCTGAAAGTTATTTACGACAAAAAACATCAGTTGCTTCACATGAATCCCGGCGCTGCCGGCAAATACGGTTTTCATCAGGTAATCACATTGCTGCGGTTCAACATAGATGGCAAGGCGATTAAAGATCTTGAAATCATGGAGCTTCAAAAAACAACAGAAGTTGTAAGAAGCAAGTAAAAAAAATGGTCGCAGCGTAAGTGCCGCGACCATTGAATACATTCAACCTTCGTTTTTCTCTTCCGACTATTTCTCAACCATAATTTTATTAATGATTCTGTCGCTGGAATTTATCAGTTCTATCATATACAATCCGTTCATCAGTTGGCTCAGGTCAATATTCCATGTATTAAGACCTTTGGTTGATGTAAAGCTGTTTGACAAAACAAGGCGGCCGGACATATCATAAACATTCACGGTACTGTTATCGTTAAATTCAGTATTGTATTCAAGGGTGAGATTATTACCGGCCGGATTCGGATACATAGAAATAACCAGAGGCGTGTTGGGTTCATCAAGACTTTCACCATTGGCCGTTCTGAAACTGGTTGATGAAGTCTGCGCCTTCAGGTCGTAGCAGCTTGCCGCATTGTAAGCTCCGGAATAGCCGTACACGTAAACATAATAGGTACCTGTTGAGGTAGCATTATAAATAATAGTTTCCGAAGTGGTACCCGTATTTTGTGATGTAGCAAGCAGTGTTGTGCCTTTATATAGCTTCATGTCATAATCGCCAGGCAGTGCCGTCAGCGTAACTTTCACTTTTTTGGCCGCACTGGTGGTGGTGAATTTGAAGTAGTCTTTATCTATGGACGTTCCAATACTTGCAAACACATCGGTATTTACAGCAATCAATTTTGCTGCTGCCGACGATTCATTGGGCTCATAGGTATCGGTGCATCCGCTTCCGCCGGTGGTAATAAAAGTACCGGCTGACCAACCTCCACCTGTGCTGCACACAGCCTGAACCTGCCACATGTAGTTAGAAGCTGCCGTAAGTCCGGTAAGCACTTTAGATGTAGTTGCAGAAGTTGTGCTCATCCATGTTGTGGCAGTACTTACTTTATACTGGACATTGTAACTTGTTGCTCCGCTCACGGCAGTCCATCCAAGCGTTGCCCCGGTGTTGGTAATGGCGCTTACCGTAAGACCCGTAGGTGTTCCGCAGGCGGCAGTGGCCGGCTGACAGCCATCAGAAACAGAGAGTGAATAGAGCAACCCGCCTGAAGCGAAACATGCCTGAATTCTGGCTTTCTGATTGGGTGTAAAATTGGCGTAGGCAATATCATCGGAATAATCCATAAAGTTAATAAACATGTCGCCATTGGTACCGTTGGTGCAGGTAACATGAGGATAGACCGGCACGCCGTAATTCGGACCTGCCTGATTGGGAACGTCGGCGCAATAATCGGTACCGGTGCAGGCAGTGCCATCGTCGCCCCATATATGATACAGATTGAAGCAATGACCAATCTCATGCGATGTTGTTCCGCCAAGGTTATAAGGTGCAACCGCATCTGTCTGACCAAAATACTGATAGTTGATGACCACACCGAACGTTGAATTTACGCCCGAAGTAGGAAACTGAGCATATCCGCACAGACCGCCACCCAGATTACACACCCAGATATTCATGTATTTAGTAGGATCCCAGGCGTCAAGTCCGCCTTTTGAATACAACTTTACATAATCATTGGTTGAAAAAGAACTTACGGTAGTTTGTCTGCGTTCAACGCCGTTTGTAGCAGTACCATCGGGTTTACGCTGCGCCAAACAGAATTGCAGTTCGGTATTAATTTTCAGCGTTGAAGCGAAACCGTACATGGAATGCGTGTTCAATCCGGCATAATCACGGTTCAGAATCGCTATCTGCTCTGCAACACGTGCGTCGGTTATATTCTGCGCCGTTGTGCTGTACACAACATGCACCACAACCGGTATTGTGATGACAGCTTTTGATGCATTAATCTCGTTCTGATGGTCATTAATCCACTGCTCTATCTGCGCTTCATAAGCCTGCATCTGTGATTCAAGCGAAGGGTCCTGCTGAATTTGCATCTGCAGATGTTCCATGGTTCCGCACTTACGCTGTGCCTGGGCAAATGACATCACCCCCATAAAGAAAATGACAATCCATAAAAGTTTTTTCATACGCATGGTTTTAGGATTTTTTTCATAAAAGTACATACCCAAAAAACTAAAGTCAATAATTTGTCACACAATAATTATCATGTATATAGAAAATTATTATTATTCCAAACAGAATCATTAAACCTGTTTCAGCAATTCGAGCAGCAGCCGTGTCATTTTTGGTTCTGCACTGTTGGCCGCTTTTATTACTTCTTCATGCGAAATTTCTTCCATCGTTCCGTCAACGGCCATATCGGTAATAATAGACACCGCAAAAACTTTCAGTCCCATATGCCTCGCAGCAATAACTTCGGGAATTGTAGACATGCCAACGGCATCGGCACCGAGTATGCGCACCAGGCGGCATTCGGCCGGGGTTTCAAAATTAGGACCGGTAACGGCAGTATAAACGCCTGTTTGCACTTTGATTTCCAGTGTTGCAGCAATTTTTTTCGCCTGTGCGAGAATATCCGCATCATAGGCATCACTCATATCCGGAAAACGGGTTCCCAGTTCATCATCATTAGGTCCAATCAGCGGATTCGACGGAAAAATATTGATATGGTCGCGGATAAGCATAATGTCGCCTACGCGAAACTGAGGATCAAGACCACCGGCGGCATTTGACACAACAAGAAGGTTAATGCCGAGCTGTTTCATTACCCTTACCGGAAAAACAAGCTCGGGCATGGTGTATCCTTCATAAAAATGAAAACGTCCCTGCATGGCAACAACTTTTTTCCCGCCCAGGGTACCAAAAATAAGATTTCCGCCATGTCCCTGAACAGTGGAGACAGGGAAATTGGGAATTTCCGTGTAGGGCAAACTTGCTTCTATCTTAATTTCATTCACCAGACCGCCCAGACCGGTACCCAGAATAATCCCCACTTCGGGCGCACCCGATATCTTCTGCTGAATGTATGCGACTGTTTCTTTAATTTTATCCATTACTATTTAATTATTTGTTTAATAAACAAAAGTACAGATTTTCTTAAAATGAAAGATGCGTAAATCCGATAAAGAGATTTACGCATCTTTCAAGCTTTTCAGTAATTAAGCGGGAATAATTGCACGTTTTACTTCTTTGTTACAGGAATCGTTTTTGTGATGTTAGTGTCGGCAACTCCGGGAACCAGCCCATGTGCGGTCATTATCATAGTACGGTTAAGCATTTCTTCATTCCATGAACTCTCATTATTCTCATCATTGTAAATAATGCTTTCCATCGATTTTCCAAGATGTACCGATTTTCCTTCGGGCACTTCGATGACCACTTTCACCGTTTGATTGCGCCATTTTTCGCTTTGCGGAAGCTTGAAAAAATTGTCGAGCACAATCAATGAATCTGTTTGATTGACATTGAACTCAACCATGGATGCGCGGGCGCGACCGTCGGGAATGCTGTGCCCGCGTGAGCTTTTCATAATGGTGATTTTAAAATCCTTTCCGCTGCACGGAATTATTTTCACTTCCGGGAAACCGTAATTCACAAAATGATCATCGGCAATGGAATAGTGCCAGCCGTGAAGTACAATCTGGTCGTGGTTTTCTTCCAGATTCTCAATTTTAAATGGGCTTTCGGCAATGTCAATAAACAGGACATTATTTTTCGGCTGCAGCACCTGAACTTCCGTTTTCTTAATTCCCTTTTCCCTGAAACTGTGGGCTACCTGAAAGGCAACAACAATACCGAGCAGTAATCCGGTAAGCCAGAGCAGTGAAGCCGTAACAGAAACAACGCGAATCTTTTTCTTGCGTCCGAAAATTAGCCGTATGCTGTTGAAAATAATCATCATGATGGGCACTCCGACAAGCAGCGTTACAGCAACAATGGCCATTGTAGCCTGTGTGGATGTTTCAAAAATAATGGATGCAAGTGCGGGAACAGAAACGGTTGAAATGCCCCAATGCGTTATCATCAGCAGATTTTCAGAACCGGTGAGCGAGAATATCAATGCGAAGGTGAGGAAAATTCCCAGTATCAGCAATGCAATTCCAACAACCATCAGTACGGCTTTAATCGAATAAAAGAGAATGTTCTCAAAAACATTGATTACTTTGAGTGTGGCACCCTGCACTTTCGGGGCGTAATCAACATAGGGAGTCCGGCGTTTCATCTCCCTCATTTTTCGAATACGTTCCCGCCTTTCGTGCCGCGAGTACCGGTGACCGTCTTCTTTCATTTCCTTGAAGCGGATTTTAAGATCTTCCATTTCTTCGCGGATATTCTTTTCTATGGTGTCGATGGTGATATGGTCGCCCTTCATCTCCAGTTTTTCCTCGGTGCTTCCCGCTTTTGGGATAATGGCCCACAGAACAATATATACCAGCACACTTGAGCCAAAAATAAACATCATCACCAAAAATGCCAGTCTGAACCATACCGGGTCGATGCTGAAGTAATGCCCCAGGCCCGATGCCACGCCGCCCAGTATGCGGTCGTCGGTATCGCGGTACAGACGCCGTGTACCGGTTTTGAGTTTCTCCGGTTCGGGCTGTTCATTGCCTTCGGCATTCGAAATTTCCTGAGGCTTGCCTAAAATACCTATAGCCTCCTCCACATCCGGAAGCAGGATAAGCTGTTTTACCGGATTAATTTTCGTCTGGAAAATCTCGGCAATACGAAGTTCAATGTCCTGCATGATTTCGTCTTTGCCCGGTGTTCCATCAAAATGTTTTTTCAATGAATCAAGGTATGCTTCCAGAATTTTGTATGCGTCCTCATCAATATGAAAAAACACTCCGCTTATGTTTACTGCAATGGTTTTATTCATGGCTGTTGCTGTTATGGTTATTATAATTCTTGCTGTGTATTTTTTGTCACTTTATTCACCGCTTCCACAAGTTCTTTCCAGGTGAGGTCAAGTTCCTGCAGAAAGGCACTTCCTTCGGCGGTAATGAAATAATATTTGCGTGGTGGCCCCGATTTCGATTCTTCCCAACGGTAGGTCAGCAAGCCATCGTTCTTAAGTCTTGTAAGCAGCGGGTACAACGTTCCTTCAACCACAATGAGTTTCACCTCCTTCATGCGGTCAATGATTCCGTTGGCATATGCATCGCCCTGCGATAACACGGCAAGGATGCAATACTCCAGGATTCCCTTACGCATCTGCGATTTTGAATTTTCTATATCCATAGTTTTATGATTTCAGGCAACAAAGATAATACATAAAACAGTACTATGCAATACAAAGTACTAAATATTTTTCACAACCTTGCAATGAATTATAACTAAGTAATTAATAATGAGTGATTAACAATTAATAATTCAGAATTAATAATTATCCGTATGCAATTCATGGTTTAGTTTTTGCGTTACTTTTGTGATATCAATATAATGTATAATGAGAAAACTAATGGTTATGGTGGCTTTAGCGCTGATGGCGTTTACCACTTTCGCACAGGTTAAATCAGCAAGCAAAGAAGACATCGAGAAGTTTCTGAAAAGCAAGACTTATCTGGTTCTTGAAGACGATGTTTTCAGCGGATTCAACGCCTGGGCACAGGAGAATATGAAAAACATGTGGAAAATTACCCCTTTTGAAATTATCAATTCAGAGCAGTTCGACCAGAAGTGTTCTGACGAGACAGCTTCCTTTATTCTGATATCACAGGCACGGTTTTCGAAAACAAAAACTTCGATGTTCAGCGCAGGCACATCGCTTTTCGATAATAGCGACGCGTTTAATTACACCATCATTAACCTTGTAATGGGAAGCAAGAGTAAAAACCTGAATCAAATGCCCGACCTGTGCATTGTTCCGGTGGCCTATTCCGAAGTTGATGCCGAGTCGTATGATTACAAATATGGTGCACTGGTTTCCTTCATGCAGTACTATATTAATTATATGCTTAAAAATCCCGGTAAGGATATTGAGCAGATGGTGAAAGAGAACACCGCGGAAATAAAGAACTACGAACTGTGGCTGCTGAAGGAAGAGCTGGATGCCAATGTCAACACATTAGAAAAGATAAAAAAAGTATTTCAGGGAACGGTGAAAATTGCTACTCAGGAAGAAATTGAACAGGCCATTGCACAGCGCAATCCCAAGGTGGCGATTCTACATAAAGTTGGTCCCGAAGGCACTGCTGCCGGCGATTCGCGCTGCTGGAAATTTATCATTACCGCCGCCGAAGGAAAGCCATTGTACTTCGACGTACAGAAAATAACCCCATCCAAGCCCGACGCTTTTCTTGAAGATGATTTTAAAAATTTGGGGAAAAGTCAATAAGTCGAAAGTCTGAAAGTCCATAAAGTCGAAAGTCTGAAAGTCCATAAAGTTGAAAGTC